>CAYVVR010000223.1:0-6835 GCA_964454655.1 uncultured Planctomycetaceae bacterium
CAAGAGAGATTTTTGGCTGAGCGTGGACGCTAAGTGCGTGAGTCATTGCCCGTAGCCGAACGGTCCTTTCGGACGCGGCGGCAGCTCATCGGCCGGCCGGGTACGGGGCCCACGGCCGCGCGTTGGGAAAGGAAGATTTAAACGGCCCCCACCGCTCGTCATCGTGCTCGGTTCGTCGCACTCGATTTTTTATTGAGGCACCACACCCTCTGAGAGTGCCTCGACAAACAGCCGGCAGTGAGGTAGCAGATCGTGGACTTCGAATAGGGTCGGCTCGGCTGAGCGGGCACGTCGGCAGATCTCCCTTGCGCGAATCCGTAATTCCCTATCGTCGGTGATCAAGCAGGTTGGCATATTGTTTTTGGGGGCACAAACAAGGAGCCGCAGAATTAGCGGGTCTGCGTAGGCGAATCTGTTGCGGTCGATCCGAATGGGGCGAATCGACAAGATTCGCCGCTTCTGGAAATGTTCAATACGCGAGAGGGCAAGCCTCGAACGGCGTCCCTTGGCGCTATTGAAATTGGTTCTGTGCTTGATGTTGCAGATCTCGTCGAACTGAGGGCCGTACAGCTCAATTTTCCGGCCGGTGTCCACTAACACTTGCTCAAGGACAACGAAAAAGGCGTCATACTTTTCGTTCATCCAGATATTCGAGTCGATGATCAGGCGGCCTTTCAGCACATCTTGCATCAGTCGTTCTCGAAGCCACGCGGCGTTTCGGGCAAGACGCCGCTTCCGTGTCGCATATTCGACCAGCATGCATACGCCTTTGTATGCGTATAGGACACCAATGTACACCATGTAGCCGAGGAAAGCCAAGAAGGCGATGGCGAGCAAGGTGCCGATGGTCCGCAATAGTTCCACGATGGCAGCAAAGATAAACATGCCGGCTATGGCTGTTCCTATATCGGCATTGCTTTCGTCGGGGCGACTCATGTGCAAATGTCTCCTTGTCCCGGCCGTAGCTTAGCCAGGTCGAGTCCGAACAACGCGGGTGCGTTAGCCAATAGCAAGAACGGCGAAACAAACCGGGTGGCCGGCGTCGCGAGAACACCGTTCATGCCGTGTTGTGGGTTTTCGGTTGGCGAGTAACGAAATGTACGGAGCATAGCCGTTTGTCACAACTTTTTCTTTGGAACCGACCGGCGTTTTTGGGAAACAGCGGCACGTGGTACTGAAATTGCGCCGTTTGTTTTGCCGTATTGCCAGGGACGATTCCCAGGTTCAGGAAATCTTGGCGACCGTTGTTTTTCGTCCAACGGTCCGAGACAATCTATTCGCGAAACCGGAAAGATCGTCTACACGTAGAAAAACGTTCTTGTACCGCAGGCTACCGGGAACGCGGTGATCGCGGCGTTGCCGGTGCCCGAGCCGAACCGGCTTTGGGACGCCGGTTCGAGGGGAAGTCGATCAGTCTGTTTCACTTATGTGACCGCAATGGCGGCACCGAATACGCCTTGGGAGCATCATGATGCAAGGTTCGGGGAGCGCGTCGACGTTCACGCCCGCTTCCGAGAGGATTTTTTCGACCTGACGCCGGAACGCTTTTGCGCGTTCTTCGTCAGCATGCAGGAACTTGCCGTCTGGGGTTTTTTGCGAAACGATCATGGGGTGCACATCGTATTCCTTGCACTTTTCGCATTGCAGCCGCACGGCCGGGATCAGCTCCACCGAGCCATCCGAGACGTCTTCGGTGCCTACCGGGGCGGTTTTGAACTCTCGATTGCATGAATGACACCTGACTTTCTCGACCTCCTTCACGAATCTATTCCTGCGGCTCTCCGGCAATCCGAACTTGTCGGCGGCTTCGTCGTCGGGGAAGACCGTCTGGTCCCGGTTCTCGGCGTCGCACGCGGGACAGATCCAATACCCATACCAATTCGGTTGCGGGTTTGTGGTACCCATACGCACCTCTTCAGGAAAGAGCCGGGCAATCGGTGTTTGCAGAACGTCGATTGGGAACAAGCGGTTTGATTTCGGTGGCGTCGGCGAAGGTACATTCCGACTGAGGATTTCCAGTCGGCCGTGTGCCTCAACCGTCGATAACTACGTGTACAATAAAGTGACTGTGACAGGTTCTTGTCGACGCGTCGGACGATCGTGATCCACCGAACCGGAAACCGGAGAGAGAATGCCCCATGGCCGAATGGTTTCGAGTAATCGATTTGCCCGAAAACACCCGCATAACGTTCAAGCCTTCTTGCGATCGATTTTGGCCGCCCGACGTGCTCGGTCGTTTCCCGCTTCCTCGTGAAAAAATGCGAGGGCGACACATCGTTCTCGACGGTGCCGGGGCCGTTTGGATGTATGCGCATGCGGCTGCGTTGGCCGGAGCGGAACACGCCTGCGATGTGACGGTCGACCGGAAAGGGAAAAACGAAGCGGAGGATAGCCTCGTCGGTTGTCGGTGTGAGCTGCTTCCGAAAGACGGCTTGCGTTCCGAACGTCTTCTGTACATGTCGTTGCGGGCGACACCGGCGGTTGCCGATGCCGCCGTGCGGAAACTGGTGGCTCGGCAGCTCGACGCGCTGCGGGACACACCGCCTCGGGATCTTGTCTTGGCAGGTCGTGCCGGTGTCGATCTATACGCACGTGCCGCCTACACGGCCGTAAAAGCGGGGGTTCGACGAGTTTTCTGTTGGTCGGCCCGCGACGGGCTCATCCTCGTCTACGATGCCGACGGTGCTTCTTTGGGGCGAGTCGAGAACATGCCGAGTTGGCTCGAAGAACACTTTCCCAAACCGAGCCGCTCGATCGTGGTCGGCGTCGCCGGCGATCCGAACCGCGGTAAGTCCGTTTTCTCCCGCGTGCTCGACTGGGATCGAGCGAAAAAGGGGATCGACGGCTGGATGCTCGACTGCGACGGCCAATCACCCACCCCACGGTGGTACCTGGCCGGTCTGAGTAGCGAAGAGGCTGAACAAGTGAACGCCCTTCGCGATGAATGCAAACGTGACTGGACACCGTCGATGGAGGCACTTATCGCCTCGCAATTACGACGAGCCCGGCGATGGTTCGACGTCCTTATCGCCGATCTTCCCGGCGGTAAGCACAACCAAAAACCGCCGCAACGAATTCCCGCTGGGCGAGAACAAATGTTTCGTGAGATCGACGCTTTGATTCTGCTGGATGACGAGGAGAATTCGACCGAGTCGCATTGGCGGAGAGCGTTGTCGGTCCACGGCTTGGAAGACCGAATTGCGGTCGTGCTGCGATCCGGCTCGCCATGGGACATACCGGCCACTTTGACGCTCGAAAGCCTCGAAGGGGTGTGTCGCGGACGTATTACCGGGCTAAACCGCGGGCGTGATCCGAGCGAGTTGGGCAGGGAAATGCAAGATTCTCTGGACGCTATTTGGCAAGCAGTGATGGCCAGCGCCGAGCACAATAGGCCTCGGCAATTTTGATGCGCAGCGGCGCCTGCTCGTCTTTGAGCCATCACGATTCGCTACGGCGGGCTTGCCAAGACCGGCCGCACTCGGAACACTGCCACACGTTGCGATTTCCTTTGGTGCCCACGAGGTTGGCCTCACCGCCGCATCGGAAGCACTTTTCGTGAGGTGGCGGTTTGTACCACGATGCCCCTGCGTAGGCGCCGATCAATCCCCCTACGGCAGTTCCAAACGGCCCCGCGAGCATGCTTCCCGTGGCGGCTCCGAGTATTCCACCGGCAAGCAGCGTGGCGCCGGCTAAGGCTGCTTTGTCATTTCCGCCAAGGATAACCGGTCGGGTCCATGTTCGTCCGCAATGGCTGCAAATGAAAAGTGCCCTTCCCTCGACGACCTTGTGGGCGATCTCGGTAGTGTGACATCGTTTGCAGAAACTGGTTTGGTGTTTTAACGGCGGCATGGTTGCACCTTCGATCATCCATCGAAGCAGAATTGTTCGTAAAGAACTACGCCGCGCACTCGGGATCTGTGACCCGTGACGGTGACACGCTCCGCTGAAAAAGAACGCGGATCCGAATCCGGCGTGACGGGGAAAAGTACGAACACGGCTGCCGCCGGACGTGGGGGCTTCCCAGCCTGAACGAGGTTCGGTGTCGACTCCGCGGCGTCTGCCGACGGCAGCGATCATGTCCCGGAAAATCAACGATCCCCGGAAGGGGTCGGGTCCAGGATCGGCAAGCCGGGGTCGCTTGCAGCGTTGGGAAGCGATTTTCCCGGACCGTTCATGCCTTTCACCCCCTCGCGGTCGTTGGCTACAAACCATTCGTACGATTTGCCTTCGGGATGAGGCGGCACGGGGCCCGATTGCCCTTTTTGGCGAGCACGCGGATAGTGAACCGGCCGACCATCTTCGTAGCCTTTGGCCAGTTGAAGGAACGCCGCGATAAACGGTACTCCCTCGAACGCATCCTCGCCTTGAGACACACCCCGCTTGGTGGGCGGATACGCTGCGACCACCGCCTTTTGAAACTCGCCGACAAGTTGTTTCTGATCTACGGGCTGAATTCCGGCGGCTTCCGGTGTGTCTGCAAGCTGCGTGTAGTGGTTGATCCAGGATTCGTTGTCGTACAGTTTGCAATCGGCGATATCCAACCGGGCACTGCCGAAGCCCAACGGCTTCCCGCCGCCGATTCTGTGGAAGCACCCCTCGGGCAGCGAGAGCAGCCAGAGCAAAGCCCCCAGTTCGACTTTCGAAAGGTTTTCGACGTAGATGTCGAAGGTGAACGTTGTTCCCGGCTTGACCCAACCTTGCACCGAACGATTTTGGCTGTCGCGTTGCTCCTCGCCGTTCAATTTGGGACGCCGGTATTCCTGGAAGTGTCGGCCCCGGGGCTGCTGCGTACGATCTTCCAGCGGATTGTCCCAGTAGCCATCGGGAAGGCTGCGATGATGCGTATAGAATTTGCGACCGCGCAACCCCTTTCCTTTCGAATAGCCGGCCTCCTGCTTGCGAAGCCCGTCAGGCTGCGGGTGCCCTGAACGGTTCCTTGCAACATAGAAACGGGCCTGTTGCGGCTTCGGTTGGCCGAGGATCGCAAGCGGAAGTCCGGGCGAGTCGAACAGCTCGACGGCGTTTTCTGCGGGGGTTTCGCAGGTCACCGGACCGATCCGGAGATGACCGCGGTACGCTCCGTGGCCCGACTGATTGGCCCATCCGAACACGCGGTCGGCGGGAGACAGTTGTTCCAGCGACGCCGCAGGACGGAGCGATTCATCCAGGAGGTCGATGGGCGCGCAGTCGTACAACTCGCGGGAAATACTCACCGGGTAGATGCCCGTGATCTTTCCCCCCTCGCGGCGAATGTAGCACAAGGTTCCTGGCTTGAGGATGTGGGCGTCGGGTTCGTAGACGTGAGGCGACCAGGCCGTCTTGCCGGGTTCGCCTCCTAAATATTCGTCGGGCCGCTTGCCGACCGATTTTCGCTTTTCGATGTCTTTCTTGTGCGTTTCTTGATAATTGAGGATGAGTTCACGCCACGCATTGCGTAATTGATTCGCCTCCTCACCTGAGACAGGCAGGATGACATCTTGTTGTGAAACGACGAAGACTCGCTCGTTTTTCTTGGTGTTGATGTTCGGTCCCGTGCACAGCACCCAGCCTTCTTCATGGTCTTTCGGCAGTGGCCGATTGTTCCGGTAAGGCTCTATCTTGGTTACCTTTCCCTTGCTGTCGACTTTGACGATGACGTGATCGCCGTTTTTGGGCAAGGTGCCGTCGGGGTAACGCAGGGCGGCCCGGCTTTCGCCTTTATTTGGATCGTTGCTTGCTTTCAACAAGTATCGCGGCAACTTGGCGGGGGCGTTTTGCCAACGCTTGGTCAGAATGCGGACGTTAATGCTGTTCCCGTCGTCCGATTCGATGCACGCCGGTTCGACATCGACTTTTGCCGCCCGGCGGTAGGCCAAGCGGTCTTTCCACGATTGAAGCACGCCCATGCGGGAATTCGTGACGGCTTCGTACGCACTGCGCAACGCGCCCTTGATCGAGGTGGGGGGAAAGTAGGGACGGCCTTCCGAGTCGAGTCGAATCGGGAGGCTCTTGTGATCGTCGGGCAAATCCTCCGCCCGCCCGGCGTCGGGGAGCAACATCGGCGTTGCGAGGGTCATTTTGACCCGGATTTTCCCGGTAATGCGGTCGGGATGAAAGCGATGGTGGCCGATGGGGAGTTCGTCACCCAACCCTCCCGACAACGCTGTGTTGTCGGGGAATAGATGATTCCGCGGCAACGCGGGCACGAAATTATAAGGGTTGTGAAACTCAGGAGGCCCCACGCGAGTGCGCGCCGGTGCCTGGTTAGTTCGACTGCGTTGTCCACGATTTCGCGTGCTTGCACCCGTTGGGGGAATGAACTCTTCGCCTTTCGGCCGCACACGGCGAGGCTGGCCCCCCTCCAGATCGAATTCGACTTCAAGGCCGTCAGCTTGTTCGAGAGGTAGTTCGGTCAATTGCGCCGAAAGCTCCCCGTCACGCACATTTAGCGGTTTCTCTTCGCCTTTTTTGGTGACAAAGAGTACTTGGGGATTTTTTTTCTTCTTGCCAAAAACCAGTTTGCCTTCAGGCATCGTCGACCTCCTGGCCGGTTTTTTGGAGCTTGCACAAGCGTTCGGTGAGGACGATAACGTTGCCGTCGTCCGATTCGGTCAAATACTCGATCGCCGCAATCGAAACGCGCTCGTTCCGTCCGACGTCGGGTAAAGGTACTTCCAGCGAACCAATACGAGCGGCCGCCAGTTCGCTCCAGCCGTCACGTAAGGGGCGTCCGGTGCCTTCCCCCCACAATAAGTACGTTTGCGACAATATTTTCGCGACACGCTTGATTGATTTTTCCCAGCCGGCGCCCAAGCGATCTTGAAAATCGGTGTCCGTCAAGATTGCAGCCTGGTGC
>CAYVVR010000224.1:0-6816 GCA_964454655.1 uncultured Planctomycetaceae bacterium
CCGCCGGCAAGTGCGACGCGGCCGTCGGTCGACGTCCAAGTCCAACCGCAATCGCAGCGCGAAACGCAAGAGCCGAAAGAAGAGCCGAAACCGGTCGAAGATGCGTACACCCGCCGGTTGTTGGAAACGAAACGTCGCGTGTGGAAGCGAAAATCATCCGCGCCCCCGCGCGAAAAACCGATCGATGAGGACGAACCCGAAACATGATCGAGCCGAACCGCGTTCGTCACGACACGAACGATGCCGCATTGACGCGAAGGAGTAGTCCATGAGTACCGCCGAATCGATGGAACAGCAGGCCCGGCGATTCGCCGAGCGTTACGAGGCCGTCCGCGAACAGATCGCCCGCGTCATCGTCGGGCACGAAGACGTCGTCGACGGTGTACTGACGTGCCTGTTCGTGGGAGGGCATTGTCTGCTCGAAGGCGTTCCGGGTTTGGGAAAAACGCTATTGGTGCGAACGTTGGCCGCGGTGTTGGATCTGGAGTTCTCCCGCATCCAGTTCACGCCCGACTTGATGCCCGCCGACATCCTCGGCACGAACATGGTGATGGAAGACGAGTCGGGCAAGCGCTTCTTCCAGTTCCAAAAAGGGCCGATCTTCACGCAGATTTGCCTGGCCGACGAAATCAACCGGGCCACGCCGAAAACGCAGTCGGCGATGCTCGAGACGATGCAAGAAGGGGCCGTGACCGCGGCGGGCACGCGCTATGCACTCAAACAGCCCTTTTTCGTGATGGCCACGCAGAACCCGATCGAGCAGGAAGGGACCTATCCGCTGCCCGAGGCGCAGCTCGACCGATTCTTGTTCAAGTTGACGGTCGGCTACTCGAGCCGCGAAGAGTTGGCCGAGATCATCGACCGCACCACCCGCGGCACGCAGCCCGAGCCGCACAAGGTGATGGACGGCGACGAAATCGTGAGCTGGCAAAAGGTCGTCCGCGACGTGGTCGTCGCCCCGCACGTGCAAGATTACGTCGTGCGGCTTGTGTTGGCGACGCATCCCGGCGGAGAATACGCCGCCGAAACGACGAACAAGCACGTGCGTTGGGGGGCCA
Organism: uncultured Planctomycetaceae bacterium; assembly: GCA_964454655.1. Taxonomy (GTDB): domain Bacteria; phylum Planctomycetota; class Planctomycetia; order Pirellulales; family Thermoguttaceae; genus CAYVVR01. The sequence continues at coordinate 1,059 of CAYVVR010000224.1, forward strand.
GTCCGCGGGCGGCCCAGGCGTTGGTGTTGGCGGCGAAGGTTAGGGCGCTGTTGAACGGCCGTTACAACGTGAGTTTCGAAGACGTCCGCCGCGCCGTTTTGCCGGCGATGCGACACCGCGTCATCCTCAACTTCGAGGCCCAGGCCGAAGATATCACCAACGACCAGGTGTTGCTCGACATCCTCGAAGAAACACCCGAGAAATTGTGACGCGCAAAAACCGCTCGGCGCGATCGCCGCTAGCGTTTTCCCGCAAAACGGCCCGAGAGAATACCCGATTATGGCTTCCGATACCGAACCGATCTTGACGCCCGATTTGCTCGCCAAGCTCGAACGCATGGAGCTGGTGAGCCGGAAGATGTTTCGCGGGCGCATGAAGGGCGAACGGCGCAGCCGCCGTCGAGGGCAGGGGATCGAACTGGCCGACTACCGCGACTACGTGCCGGGAGACGATATCCGCTTCATCGATTGGAATTCGTACGCCCGCCTGGATCGCTTGTTCTTGAAGCTGTTTCTCGAAGAAGAAGACTTGCACGTCTACCCGCTGATCGACGCGAGCCGCTCGATGGATTTCGGCGAACCGACGAAGTTTCAGGCGGCGCGAAAGCTGGCGGCGGCGCTGGGCTTCATCGGGTTGGTCCGCGGCGACCGGGTCAAGATTGCGACCCTCGGCGCCCGCGGACCGGTGCCGGTCTTTCGCAGCAGACGGAGTCTTCCCCGCATGCTCGATTACCTCGAAGGGTTGACGTGCGACGAGCCGGTCGTGTTGGCCGATTCGCTCAAGCGGTTCGCGGTGCGCGAGTCGGGGCAGGGGATCGTGATCTTGATTTCCGACTTGTTGGACAAAGGCGGTTTCGAATCGGCGTTGCGCTACCTGCTGGCCAGGCCGTGGGACATCTACATCGTGCACATGCTCGCCGAAGAAGACGTCGATCCGCAGTTGCAAGGCGACGTGCGATTGGTCGACTCGGAAGACGGCGACGTACGTGAGATCTCGGCCAATGCGGCGTTGCTTCGCCGCTACCGGCAAACGGCCGAGGCGTTCATCCGGGCCGTCCGCGACTATTGTACGCGACGCAACATCGTGTACGTGCCGGCGCGAAACGACATGCCGGTCGATCGGCTCATCGGCGGTTACTTGCGACAACGAGGATTGGTGCGCTGATGGGGTTTCGGTTCCTGAACATGCTTTCGGCGTGGCAATGGGCGCTGGCGGCGGCCGTGCCGGTGCTGATCGTGTTGTTGTACTTTCTCAAGTTGCGACGCCGTCCGGTCGAAGTCCCCAGCACGTACTTGTGGTTCCGCATGCTCGAGGACTTGCACGTCAACGCCCTGTGGCAGCGGCTGAAAAGCAATTTGCTGCTGTACCTGCAACTGGCGGCCGTGTTCTTGATCATGCTCGCGTTGTTGCGTCCGGGAATTCAGTCGGAAAGACCGGTGGGCGACCGGTTCATTTTGTTGATCGACAACTCGGCGGGCATGCAAGCGGCCGACGTCGAAGCGTCGCGTCTGGCCGAAGCGAAACGGCAGGCCCGCGCGTTCATCGATTCGCTCGACGACGACGCCGTGGCGATGGTCGTTTCGTTTTCCGACGTCGCCCGCGTCGAACAACCGTTTACCGACAATCGGCGGCGACTGCGTGCAGCCGTGGACGGCATCGAGCCGACGTACCGCCGGACGTCGATCGACGAGGCGCTCCGCGTGGCCGCCGGGTTGGCCAATCCCGGGCGCAGTGCGACCGACGTGACCGACTTCATGGTCGCCGAACCGCTGCCGGCGACGATCGTCATCTTCAGCGACGGCAAATTCGATCCGCCGGAAGATTTTCGCTTGGGGAACCTGACCCCCGTCTTCCGCGTGATCGGAACCGAAACGCCGGTCAACATCGGCATTACGGCGTTTGCGGTCGAACCGGCGTTAGACGAGCCCGGCACCTACGAAGTGCTGACGCGCGTTCGGAACTTCGGCAATCAGGACGCAAACGTCGAGCTGGAATTGCACCTCGACGGTGAATTGATCGACGCCGCGCGAACCGATGTGCCCGCCGGGAAACAAGCCGGGGTGACGTTCCGGGCGACGGCCGAATCGGGCGTTCTCGAGGTGCGGGCGAACACCGGCGACCAGTATTCGGTCGACGATGTCGCCTACGCGGTCATTCGTCCGCCGCGGCGCGTGCGCGTGTTGTTGTTCACGCCCGGCAACGAGCCGCTGGTCACCGCCTTGAGCACACCGGCCATTCGACGATACGTCGACCTGGAAGTCGAGTTTCCGCAAGTGCTGCAAGACGCCGACGCCTACGCCGCGTTGCAGCCCGACGATGCCGATTTGGTGATTTACGATCGCTGCACGCCGCCGACGATGCCCCAGACGAACACGTGGTTTTGGGGCGCGTTGCCGCCCGACGGTCGCTGGCAGGCGGATACGCGCGTCGACTTGCCGCAAGTCATCGACGTCGATTCGCGGCATCCGGCATCGAGCGGCTTGCAACTGGACGACGTGTTGATCGTTGCGGCGACACCTCTGAAACCGCCGCCGGGAGGCGTCGTGCTGGTCGACGGCGATCACGGTCCGCTGATCGCCACGGCGCCGCGAGACGCGTTCGAAGATTGCGTCGTCGCGTTTCCTCTTTTCGAAGATACGCCCGAGGGAACCCAACCGGTCACGAACTGGTGGTTGCGGCCGAGTTTTCCCGTGTTCGTGCATGCGGCCGTCGAGTACTTCGGTCGCGCGAGTCATCGCAGCGGCTCGCAAATGTGGCGCACCGGCGATCCGGTCGTGCTTCCGCTTCCGCCGGGCGTCGAATCGGTCGAGGTGATGTTGCCCGACGGCACGCGGCGGAAAGCCGAGGTTCGCCACGGCTCGACGCTGCGATTCGAAGAGACGGATCTTCCCGGCGTGTACACCGTTTTCTCCCCGGGCGACGACGCCGAATTGAGTCGATTCGCCGTCAATGCGATCGACGAGGCCGAAAGCGACATCGCCGTCCGCAAATCGCTCGACATCGGGTACGAAACCGTCGAAGGACGCTCGGGTGTCGAAACACGGCGACGCGAGTTCTGGAAATGGCTGTTGGTGGCTTGCCTGATCGTGCTGGGCGTCGAATGGATCGTGTACGGTCGGCGCGTGTCGCCGGTGTGATCGTTTGCGGCGTTGCGTACCGGTTCGCGCCGGTTCAGAAGATCGTTTCGGTGCGTTCGCGTCGGCCCTTCAATTGCCGCATCAAGTCGGAGATCGCCCGGCAATACCCGGCGATCGCCGCGGCGAAGTCGCCGTCGGAAAGCGCCTTGTCGCCGGTTTGTTCATGGGCGTCGAACCGCGACCAGTCGATCTCCCAGTGTTCTTCGGCGGCCGCGCGGCGCAAGTCGCGGATGACGCCTTGGAGGTTGCGCACCAGGTCTTCGCCGGGGCGACATTCGGCGGCCGTGTACGGCCCCTTGCCCAAGCGTCGCAGGCCGAAGGTCGAGCCGTGGACGTGTTCGCGCAAACTCGACAGTACGGCCAGCCCGGCAGCCACCACTAGGCTCGCCAGGGCCGCGACCGGATAGGCTTCCAACCACAAGAACCCCGCACCGATCGCAAGCACCAGCGCCAGCGCCCAGCCGAGCAGACGGTACATGGACATGCGTTGTCCCGTCGGCGGGGCGGGCTGCGACTTGTCTTCGTGGGCCTGTTGGGGGCCGAGCACCTGGACGACGATCACCGTGATGTTGTCGGGGCCGCCGCGCAAATTCGCCAGATCGACCAGCGCTTCGACGGCTTCTTCCGGCGGCAGCGAAGCGAGGATTTGCCCCAGCTCGGCATCGTCGAACTGGTTCGACAAACCGTCGCTGCACAACAGGAACACGTCGCCCGCCTGAATCGGAAAGGGGCCCTCGAGGTCGACTTGCACTTCGGGGTTCGGGCCGAGCGAGCGAGTGATGACGTTCTTGGGGATGAAGTCGGGCACCTTGCCGTCGGGAAACTGGTTCGCCGCCCGCAATTCCCACACCATGCTGTGGTCGAACGTCAACTGCTCGATCTTGTGATTGCGATAACGGTAGACGCGGCTGTCGCCGACCTGGGCGATCACGGCGCCTTGCGGCAAAATCGCCAAGGCGCTGATCGTCGTGCCCATGCCGCGGAAATCGTCGCTGGTTTGCCCCTTGGTGTGAATCTTGGTGTTCGCTTCGTGGACGGCGGTAAGAAGGGCCTCGGGCGGCGAGAGATCCTTGAGCTTGCGATACGCCAAGGCGACCGAGTCGGTGGCGATCTTGCTGGCCAACTCGCCCGCGGCGTGCGCGCCCATCCCGTCGGCGACGACGAACAAGTGCCCTCGCTGCTCGAATGCCTGTTGGCCGGGCGCGATGTCGACGGTGAACGAATCTTGGTTGTTCGACCGGCGCAGACCGACATCGGTTCGCGCTGCGACCTTCAAACAGTGCGCCCAAATGTGCTCCAATGAGTCGGCCATCGTCCCGGCATTCGCCGCAGGGGTGAGTGAGGCTCGAAACCTGCTGATCGTGCGTTTCTACCAGACGGGCATCCGCGCCCTTCGCCCGGCAGGCCCTCCCCCGAGGCACAGAATTTCTCTTGGCTTTTTAGTCTGCCTAAATCTCCAGAATCGCGTCTGCCTCCCATTGTACCGTTGGCCGATGGGGGATACCACGTCGGTCGGTCGGGGCTTGGAAGTTACGTATTTTGCCGCGCGGTGCGGGCTTTCTCTGGAAAAAGCCCGGGGAGTATACCGACCGCGCCCGGCCGTGCGAAGACCGGTTCCCTCGAATTTCGCTCTGGTCGCGAATCCGGCGTCTCGCTATACTCCCGCGACGCCCGAATCGGGGGAACGTGCCCGCGGAACGTCTCCGCGCTCGCTTCGGCGAGAGGGTCGCCTTCCACGCTGCACCGACGGCAGCGAGTCGTTCGACACAAGTCTTTGGCATTCATGGCCGCACACACGACCGATCGCACGCATCGCAAGATTGCTTTTCGTCGCCGTTTGGCGGCAGGCCTGTTGATCGCGCTGGTATTGACCGGTTGCGTGCGGCGTCGGATGCTCATCCGCAGCAATCCGCCGGGCGCGATGGTGTACGTCGACGATTACCAGATCGGCACCACACCCGTCGCCCACGATTTCACCTACTACGGCACCCGCAAAATCAAGCTGGTCAAAGACGGCTACCAAACGCTGACCGTCTACCAGAACATACCGGCCCCGTGGTACCAGGTGCCGGGCATCGATTTCTTCGCCGAAAACCTCGTCCCGCGGACGATCTACGATCGGCACACGCTCGAATACCAGTTGACGCCGCAGGTGGTCACGCCGACGGACACGCTGTTGGATCGGGCGGAGACCTTGCGGCGAAGCACGTTTCAGACGTCGGGTTCGTTGGGAACGCCGTCGCCGGTGGAACCGATTCCGGCGACCGCTGCGGGAGCGACGCCGGCGCCTTCGGCCCCGCTCGAGAATCTCCCTGCCCCGCCGGGGACGTTACCGCCTTCGACGCCGACCGGTCCGGTGAACGTGCCGCCGCCTTCGAACACGCCGGGGATGGTGCCTAGCGTCCCGGCACCGCCCGCTCCGGCGCCTCAGACGGTTCCCGATCCGTGGAGCGTGCCGCCCGCGACGACGTCGCCGTCCCCGGCCGTTCCGAATGTACCGCCCCTTGCCCCGAATGCGGCACCTTCGTATCCGCCGTCGAGCGGTGGCAGTTACAGTCCGGCCTTGGGACAGCCGAACGCGGGCACGTCGCCCAGCGGTACGGCTCCGATGTTGCGGGCGC
>CAYVVR010000225.1:0-6777 GCA_964454655.1 uncultured Planctomycetaceae bacterium
TGGTCGAACCATTCGCACATCGCCCAATAACGTGCGACCGCGGGCGTCGGAGCTTTGGGCAGGTACTTTGCGAGAAGTTCTTCAGGCGGAGTATGCGGCGCGTGGGGCATGAAGGGGGCGTACCACACGAAGAATGGTTTCTTTTCGGCGACCGCTCGGTCCATGAAGTCGATGACCGGATCGAGACCTTGGCGGCCGATCGTCAAACCGGCATCGCCGTGGCGACCGCCTCGTGCGGGATCGCCGTGCGTCATGCCTTCGTCGAAGCCGCCGCGCCGGTGGTTGCCTTCCCACCATTTCCCACTCTGGAACGAGACGTACCCGGCTTGCTTGAGCAATCGCGGAAGCGTGGGGTGTTCCTCGATCCGATGCATGAGGGTTTCGTAGTACCTCGTATACTTCGGATTCCGACGACCGGTCATTCCCCGCACATTCGGATCGGGCAGCCGCGGATCGTTTCCCGTGATTCCGTGTTGATGAGGATAGAGGCCGGTGATCATCGTCGCCAACGAGGGACGACACAACGAATCGGGGACGTAGCCGCGGGTGTAGGTTACGCCCTCTTTCGCCAAGCGGTCCAGGTTTGGTGTTCGGATCACCGGGTGATCCATGAAGCTGTAATCGGTCCACGCTTGATCGTCGGAAATGATCATCAGCACGTTGGGACGGTCGGCAGCGAGACCCCGGTCGACGAACACGCAAAATAGGGCTCCGACGATCAACACCGGCAACACGCGTCGCATGAAACTACCTCCCTCGATGGAAGAATGGCGGAACTGGGGAATGCAAACAGCCGGGGGGACTCGCTACATGCGGGCTTCAACTGTCCAGGGGGATTGAAGCATACAGCTATTAGTTTATGGCAATCCGGCGGCCGATTGCACGTGCCGGGTGCTGTATTTTTGCACAAAGTATTGCGCGGTTTTGTCGCAAACGGGCAAGCGGAATTGTGTCGTGAGCCTTGCTGCGTTCGCTCCGCCTGGGTAGGCGAACAATTCGTAAATCCTTGGAGAAAAAGGCCTTTTGCGATCGGGCGTGATGTCCAAGACGCATCAAGCGGCGGACATCGCCGAGGGTATCGTGTACAATATCGATATTGAGTCCCAGCGTAGAAGCCTCGCACGGGCACGTCGTCAATTTCTCTCTTCGCGGCAAGGCTGCCATGGCTCGTAAATCGTCCAAACGAACCCCCAAGAAACGCACTGCGACCGACCGCGGCAAATCGAGAGCCGACGCGGTTACCTCCCCACGCGAGGGGGAAAGCCGCAAGCACTCCCGGTTGATCGCGGGAGCGGTCTTTGCCGTCGGCTTGCTGGTTGTTTCGGCATGGTGGGGTGTTGCGCATCGCCATGAGAATGTCGATAGCGAGGTGGCGACCCCTGCGGAATGCCCCGAGGCCGAGGGGCTGAAGTGGCGTCACCCCTTCGATGGGGCAGTGTTTCCCGCCGACATTGCCCCCGCTCTGTTTTGGTGGAGCAACGACAAGCCGGGCGTCGGGGGATATCGGCTGACCATTGCGTTTTCCGACGGCGAAGAGCCGGTTGAGGTGGAAGTCGACGGTTTCCAGTGGCGACCGAGTGTCGAGCTGTGGGAGGAAATCAAGCGGCGGACGACAGATCGGCCGGCTACGGCGACGATCGCTGCGTTATCGGACGACGGGACGGCAACGATCCTCGAGCAAGCCGAGGTTCACTTCGAGACGTCTCCCGATCCGGTCGAAGCCCCTATCTTCTATCGCGAAGTGAACCTGCCGTTCATCGAGGCGGTCGAAGATCCGGCGGCATTCATCCGCTGGCGATATGGTCCGGTGTCGTCGGTCGAGCAACCCCCGATCGTCTTGGAGAAGCTCCCGCTTTGCGGCAATTGTCATTCTTTCTCGGCCGACGGCAAGGTGCTGGGGATGGATGTCGACTACGCCAGCGACAAGGGATCCTACGTGATCAGTCCCGTGTCGCAAGAAATGGTGTTCGACAACGACAAGATCATCACCTGGAGCGACTACAAGCCGGAAGACAACCGAGGGACGTTGGGCCTGCTTTCGCAGGTCTCGCCCGACGGACGTTACGTGGTCAGCACGGTCAAGGACCGCTCGGTATTTGCGGCCAAAGACGACTTCGAATTCAGTCAGTTGTTTTTCCCGATTCAGGGAATCTTGGCGTATTACGATCGCGAAACGAAAACATTCCACGCGTTGCCGGGCGCCGATGATCCCAACTATGTGCAGACGAACGCCACGTGGAGCCCCGACGGAAAGTACATCGTGTTCGCCAAGGCTCCGGCGTATTTCTCCGACGCGTTTCGCGAAAAGCAGCGGGGCTTGACGCGTCCGGAGGATATCCGCGATTTTCTCAGCGGTGAGAAAACCTTCAAATTCGAGTTGTGGCGAGTTCCGTTCAACGGCGGAAAAGGCGGCAAGGCCGAACCGCTGGCAGGGGCTTCGGGGAACGGGATGAGCAACTATTTCCCGAAGTACTCGCCGGACGGAAGATGGATCGTCTTTTGCCGGGCGAAAAGCTTCATGCTGTTGCAACCCGACAGCGAGTTGTGGATCATTCCGGCCGAAGGCGGCGAAGCCCGACGTTTGGAATGCAATACGAGTCGCATGAACTCGTGGCACAGTTGGTCGCCCAACGGAAAATGGCTCGTCTTCTCGTCCAAGGCGCTGTCGCCTTATACCCAATTGTTCTTGACGCATATCGACGAAGAAGGACATGCGAGCGTGCCGGTCGTGTTGGACCATTTCACCGCAAAGGACAAGGCCGCGAACATTCCCGAGTTCGTGAACAACAGCCCCGACGCAATTCGGCGAATCACTGCGGCGTTCGTCGACGATCAACGCTACTACACGGCCGGAACGTGGAACTTGAAAGACGGCGAATACAAGCTCGCTGCGCACAACTTTCGCAAGGCGATCGAGTTGAATCCCGACAACATCGAGGCACGAGTGGCGTTGGGAACCGCCCTGATCGGGTGTGAGCGTTTCGACGAGGCCGAACTCGAATTGCGCAAGGCGTTGGAACGCGACCCGAAGAACAAAGACGCCTACTGGCTGTTGGGCACGATCCGCGAGAAGACGGGACGAGACGACGAGGCGATGGCGATTTATCGCGAGGCGATCCGCAAGGTTCCCGACAACGCCAGGGCGTATCATGCGTTGGCATTGGTGTTGCTAAGGCGCGGTGAAAAGGAAGAAGCCCGTCGCTTGATGTTGGAAGCTGCACACGTCGACCCGACGGATGCAATGCCGTTGGTCGACCTAGGACACACCTACGCCCGTGAGGGACGCTGGGCCGAGGCGGCGGAAATGTACCGAAACGCCATTCGGCGCGATTCCGAGAATGAAGACGCCTTGTCGAGCCTGGCTGTCGCTTTGCTGGAGAATCCGGCGAAGACGTCGGCCGAGATCAGCGAGGCCGTCACGGCCGCCGAAGCGAGCTATCGGCTTACCGGTGGGGAGGATCCGAGTGCCGTCATGATTCTCACTCGCGCGTACGCCGCCGCGGGACGCATCGAAGATGCCGTAAAAACCGCCTACCGCGCGCTGAGCGTTGCCGAGAAGACCCGCAACGGACAATTGGCGATTGTAAGCCGAAGACTGCTGGAGGAGTACCGCGGCAGCTTGCCCCCGGGAACACCCTACCCGCCGAAACTCGACTGAAGCGACGGTCGTTAAGCCCTCAAAGGGGATGGTGCGGCACCGGTAACACGGGCTCGGTCAGCCCTTCTCGGCGGCCACCGACGGATCGGCTTGTGCTTCGTCGTCGAGGCACTCGTCGCACGGGACGTCGTAAGTGCGGTCGTTCTCGTTGCCGTTTGCGAAACGGTCGAGTGCGGCACGGGCCAGTTTGCCGCCCCATTCGGTCGGATATTCACCGGTGATGCACGCTTGGCACAGGTTTTCGGCCGGAAGGTTGATTGCGCGGGCGACGGCATCGACCGGCAAGTACCGCAACGAGTCGGCGCCGAGATCTTCGGCCATGCGGGCTTGAATCGCGTCGTCCAAGACATCCGGCCCGTCGACATATTGCCGCGCGAACAATTCGGAATAGCGCGACATGTCGATTCCGTAGAAACACGGCGAAATGATCGGCGGACACGCCACGCGCACGTGGACTTCTTTGGGCTTTCCCAATTCTCGTATCCGGTGCAGCAGCACGCGCATGGTCGTCGAACGGACGATCGAATCTTCGACCAGAAGCACGCGTTTTCCTTCGAGCACTTCACGCAGTGGTGTGTACTTCAGCCGGGCCTTGTCGGCGCGACTCGTGCCGGTGTCGATGAACGTTCGCCCGGTGTAGCGGTTGCGAATGAGGCCTTCAAGGCACGGAACGCCGAGCTTGTAGGCCATGGCGTCGGCGGCGGCTTTGCTGGTATCGGGAACAGGAACCACGATCGTGTTGCCGTCGTCGGTCGGCACCGTTTCCAGCGAAGCCAGTTCTTCACCCAACGCCTTGCGGGCCATGTACACCCCTCGGCCGTCGAGCGTGCTGGCGACGTTCGAGAAATAGATCCACTCGAAGAAGCAGTGGGCACGCCGCGGCGACTCGGCGAAGCGTTTCTTGATGATTCGACCTTCGCAGATGACGATCGCTTCTCCCGGTTCTACGGGCCGGATCGAGTCGGGCGAAAAACCCAAGTTGACGAGGGCCACGCTTTCACTCGCGGCGGCAAACAACGGTCCTTCGACGGCGTAACTGAGCGGTTTGATCCCGTACGGGTCCCGCATTACCAACATCTCGCCCAAGGCGTTCAGAAACACGAAGCTGTACGCGCCGTCGAATTGATCGCGGAAAGCTTTGCAAATGTCGAAGAGGTCGGGCACGAGACGATCGGCCAAGGTCCGGCAGATCACGTGCATCATGACCTCGGTGTCGGTTTCTCGCGACAGGTAGTTGTCGGGATCTTTCAACAACTTGCGACGCAAGTCGGGATAATTGGCGAGCTGCCCGTTGAACGCAAACGAAAACCACTTGTGCTTCTTGATGTGGTGGCGCTCGAAAGGTTGGGCGTAGCTTCGATCGTCGGCACCGCAGGTGGCGTAGCGGACGTGTCCGATCGCCGCCGTGCCCGCGTATTCGCGCATGATGTTTTCGTATTTCGCGCGTTGGCCCAGACCGAAGACCTCGGCGACGGTGCCCACGTCTTTGTGGGTGTCGATGAGCTGGTTGCGTGTGGCCAGGTAGCTGGTCATGCCGGCGGCCAGTTGACCCCGGTTTTGCACGTTCAGCAGCATTTGGGGAATCAAAGCCGACGTTCGCGTCGGATCACCGCCTGGGCATAAGGGGCTCACCTCGTCGCCGGGCAGATGATAGACGGCGGCTATGCCGCACTCCTCATGCAGTTCACTCATGGCCGAAAGGATCTCCGGAAACAAGCCGCTGGAGGCCGGACGTCTCAGGTATCGGCGCCGCAGCAATTCATTCTAAAGGAATCCCCGCCGTTCGGGTAGGAACCTTTGTCCGTCTACTCGCACCGGTCCCATAGGCGTCTTGGCGGAGGCCGACTTGATCCACGAGAACCGACGGAACTGTGTCTAGCATTTTTTGGGGGCATGCCGACCGCCCGGTATCGGATGCCGCCGTGAGCCTGCATTCGCCCGGCCCGGCATGCAAGTTTGCCGACATCCGCGTCGATCTCGACTGCCTAAACGGTGATTTTTTCGGCGACGGCCCTATAATGAGGGCAAAGCGAGTCGCCGATCGGGGTGCGCGTCGAGCTTTCCGGTCGGCCGAAATGCCGGGCTGCCGACGCGTCGATGCGTATCGAGCATGTTCAAGGGCGGCCTTCGCGTTTGCCGAGTGTCCCGCGAGTTCGGAGAACCGTTATGTCGAATTCGTCGATCAATCCCGGTGATTTTTCTTGTCCCGTTCCGCAGACGGACTACGACACGGTTCAAATGGCCCACGGCGGCGGCGGGCGCTTGATGCGCCGCCTCATCGAGGAAATGTTCCTGCCCGCCTTCCGACGCGGTGGCGAGTGCGCTCAAGAAGCCCTGCGACAACCACCGCACGACAGCGCCGTCATTCGTTTGGGAGACGGCACGCGGCTTGCCTTCACGACCGACAGTTTCGTCGTGAATCCGTTGTTCTTTCCCGGCGGCGACATCGGCAAATTGGCCGTGTGCGGCACGGTCAACGACTTGGCGATGGCGGGGGCAAAGCCGTTGTGGATGAGTGCGGGCTTCATCCTAGAAGAAGGGTTTCCGCTGGCGGAATTGGAAAAAATCGTCGAATCGATGCACGCCGTGTGTGAAGAAGTCGGTGTGCGCATTGTTACCGGCGATACGAAAGTCGTCGATCGCGGGAAAGCCGACGGCGTTTTCATCAATACCGCGGGCTTGGGCCTGATTCCAGAGAACGTCGACGTGACGCCGGCGCGTGTCCGGCCGGGTGACAAGATCATCCTTTCCGGCGACGTGGGGCGGCACGGAATTGCCATCATGTCGGTTCGCGAAGGGCTCGAATTTCAAGGTGCCCTGCCCAGCGACTGCGCGCCGTTGCACGGGCTGGTGCGGTTGATGATCAAGAAGCGGCCGAAAGAAATCCATTGCCTGCGCGACCTGACACGCGGCGGATTGGCGTCGGCGCTCAACGAGATCGCCCAAGATGTGCACGTGGGCATCGTGATCGACGAGGACGCCGTACCCGTCGCACCGCCGGTTGCGGCGGCCTGCGAAGTGTTGGGGCTGGACCCGCTCTACGTGCCCAATGAGGGACGTATGATCGCCATCGTTGCCGCCGAGGCGGCCGGTGAGCTTCTCGCCGCGATTGCCGATCA
>CAYVVR010000226.1:0-1106 GCA_964454655.1 uncultured Planctomycetaceae bacterium
ATTTTATTGATGATCGCGACCGCAGCCGTGTCTGCGCCGTCGGTGGAATTCCCCTACGAGGCCTACGTCCTCCGCGAGGGGGCGGTTGTGCGTGCCGGGCCGGGGCAGGCGTATCCTGCCTCGTTGCGGTTACGGTTCGGCGAGCGGGTGGAGGTCTACCGGCACGATCCCGGAGGATGGTGTGCCATCCGACCGCCCGACGGGGCTTTTAGTTGGGTTCGGGCCGACGGCATCGAGCTGCTCCCCAATGGTTTGGGCCGCGTTCGGCACGACGGAGTGCCTTCGATGGTCGGCGACCCGACGCAGGAAGGTGGTGCGGTCGCTTGGGTCGAGTTGTTGGCCGGTGAATTGGTCGAGGTGCTCGATGCCAAGTCGGTGCACGCGCCTTCGGCAACCGGTGTGCCGGAGTCTTCGCGGCAAACGGGACAGCTTTGGTACAAGATTGCACCTCCCTCGGGGGAGTTCCGTTGGATCCATCGCAGCTACTTGCGGCCGGTCGACGACGTTCAAGGCGGGCTGATTGCTCCGGCAGTGCCGGCCGAAGGCGATCCGCAATCGGACGATTCAGTGCGTCTAACCGCCGGAGCCGAACCGTCGGCACACGAGGCCGGTTGGCGGCCGAAGGCCATGGATCCGGAGGACGTGCGGTCTTCAGCCCGGGTGGCCATGTTGGATCAGGCCTCCGGCGATATCGCGTCGCCGCCGGTTGACGCAACACCGAAAGCCGGGAAAGGGGAGGACGACCACCCGACGTCGGTCGGGAGCGATTCCCAGCCCTTGGTCGGTGACTTGGTCGACTTGGAAATCGAACTGTCCGCCGTTTTGGTCCAAGAGCCGGGATTGTGGCGGCTCGACGATCTGGAACAGCGAGCCAAGTCGCTCATGGAAGATAGTCGGCTCGACGTGCTCGCGCGTGCGAAGGCCCGGGCGATCTGGAACAAGATTCGCAAAGCCCAAGAAATTGCGCAACTTGCACGCGGTACCGGCCGATCGCACGACGCCGCAGCGCCGCGTCTGTTGCCGTCGGCGGACGTCCGCTCGAAACGGCTCCCCGAGTCGACATCGGCGACTGGTTCGGCGATGGCAGGCTCGGACGAAGCAGCGAG
>CAYVVR010000226.1:1116-4935 GCA_964454655.1 uncultured Planctomycetaceae bacterium
CGGGCCAAGGCCACCAGGCGCGCCTCGAGCGGCGCCAGCCCGTCCGCCCCGCCGATAGCGGGGCACAGATGACGGGCGCCGCCATCGCGCAAACCGGCGATCCGGCATGCGAAGGCCGACGATGCGAGTGCATCCCCCCGCTCGTCCGACGATTGGCAAGCCGCCGGCAGCAGGCCGGAAGCGTCGGTCGCGGCCGGTGAGCCGCCCGAACCGGTCGATGCGGCCGCCACGGCTTCGGAGTCGGTGGCGAAATCAATCTCGGACGCAGTTCCAACGCGGGAAGAACTGGCGAAAGAGATCGCACAATTGCGAAGCCGACGGTTCGATGCGATGGGCCGGTTGCAGCGGATCGACTCGCCTCGCCTCGGCGGGCCCGGTTTCGCCGTGGTGGACGAATCGGGACATCCCGTCGCGTTTGTCAGCGGCGTTCCCGGCGTCAATCTGCATCGCTACGTGGGACGCGAGATCGGGATCACAGGCGTGCGCATGCTCTCGTCGGACGGTCGGACGCCGCACATCTTCGCGCGGCACGTGACGCTTCTCGACTCGCCGGTCCAAAAGGCCGCTTCGGTTGCATCTCGCAACGGACGGTTGCTCCGCTAAGGGCGGTTTGCCGCCGCTCGTCCGCGGTCGGCGCCGTGGAAACAGGGCGCGCGAAGTGCGCACGCGCGGGCGTGAATTCCGCCGAAATGAGCGCGGTATGTCCCCTTTCCGGGGTGTGTTTTGATTGGTCTTTTGTGCCAGAGAAAAATGCGAAAAAGCGGTTGTGGCAGCGAAAAGTGTCCCATAAGTGGCTATAAAGAGCTGCTGGTTTCTTGGAAAGGTGTGTTTTTGGTGTGTTTCCTCGCCGGTTGAGCGGGAGCCACCCGGCGGAGCCGATTGTCGGGACCGTGCCCGCCAAATACAATAAACGGCCTCGAAGAAGTGGACGTCAGTGAACCTTTGACACACGGGAGTCCCTATGGCCGATACTGCCAAGCTGATCGTCGGGGAAAAGACGATCGAATTGCCGATTCATACCGGGACGGAGGGAAACCGCGTCGTCGATATCACTCGGTTGTACAACGACACCGGGTTGATCACGCTCGACAGCGGGTTTGCCAACACGGGCGGTTGCGTCAGCAAGATCACATACATCGACGGCGAAAAGGGAATCTTGCGGTACCGCGGCTACCCGATCGAGGAGTTGGCCGAACGCTGCGACTTCTTGGAAGTCGCCTACCTGCTGATCTATGGGGATCTGCCCAACGCCGATCAGTTGGAGGAGTTCCGAGCGAACATCCGCGTGCATACCCTGCTGCACGAGGGGATGCGGGATATCTTCCGAGGCTTCCCGCCCGATGCCCATCCGATGGCAATTCTCAGCTCGGTTACCGGTGCGTTGGCCATCTATTGTAAGGACTCGCTCGATCCGCTCGACGAGGAACAGCGCGAGTTGGCCATCTACCGCCTGATGGCGAAGATGCCCACGATCGCCGCGTTCAGCTACAAACAGTCGATCGGCCAGCCGTTCGTTTATCCGCAGAATCACCTGACGTACTGTCAGAATTTCCTGCAAATGCTGTTTGCGGTTCCCAGCGAACGGTATCGCGCCGATCCCGACTTCGTCGACGCGTTGAACCTGCTGCTCATTTTGCACGCCGATCACGGCCAGAACTGTAGCACGTCGGCCGTTCGGATGGTCGGTTCGAGTAACGTCAATTTGTTCTCGGCGGTTTCGGCGGGGATTTGCGCCCTGTGGGGGGCCCTCCACGGTGGGGCCAACGAAGCATGCATCAACATGCTCGAGCAAATTTTGGCCGACGGCCGAAACCTTGGAAAGTACATCGACAAGGCGAAGGATCCCAACGATCCCTTCCGACTGATGGGTTTCGGGCACCGGGTGTACAAGAATTACGATCCCCGGGCGCGGATCATCAAGACGGTGGCGGACCGGCTGCTGGCCAAGCACGCGGGCGAGAATCCGCTGTTCGAACTGGCCCAAGAGCTCGAAGAAATCGCGCTTAAGGATCCGTACTTCGTCGAGCGCAAACTGTACCCGAACGTCGACTTCTACTCGGGAATCATCTACCGCGCGATGGGGATCCCGAAGAACATGTTCACCGTATTGTTCGCCCTCGGCCGATTGCCCGGGTGGATCGCCCATTGGCGTGAAATGCACCTGACGCCGGGCAAACGAATCCACCGGCCGCGGCAACTGTACACGGGACCCTCGGCGCGTCCGTTTGTGCCGCTGATCAAGCGGATGGGAACCGAGAAACCGACCGCCTCGCGCAGCGAACGCGGCGAAATCACCATCGGAACGCCCGAACACTAACACGAAGTTCTCCCGTGGCGATCCTCAATCTCGCCGCGATGTTGCTTCAAGCACTCAACGACCCTGCCGGATTTCCGGTGGGGTTTTTTTATCGGCTCGTAGCTGCCGGAAAAGTTTGTGTCTTCTGTGTAGCTTCTCGTGTCGATGCTTTCTTACCAAAACGCACGGAAGCCGAAGTTGGAATAGACCGTGCGACCGTCGACAACCGATGTAGGAAGAGGAGCCGTATCGCTTCGGCGCTTTCCGATGCGCCGCGGCGGCGGGGTTGGACGATCACGCGGTTTTCCGCTAGGTAGAGGAAACACGGATGTTTCAGTTCGGATTGCCCTTGAAATCAAGGATCGTCGCGGCGTGCTTGGTCTTGGGGATGTGCATGCCGGTGGCAGCGCAGGACGTGCCGGTGGTGCATCCGGCTCGGACCTTGCGGGCCGTGGCGCAAAAAGACGTACAGGCTTCTTCGTTGGATCGGGTACCGGTGGCCACGGCGATCGATCGCGCGGCGCGTCGGCCGTGGTTGCTTTCGGCGGGCGACGATCACTGCGTTTGCCTATGGGATGGAACAAGCGGCGAAGCGGTCGGCAAATTGCGGGGACCGACCGACTGGGTTAAGAGCGTGGCCGTCCATCCCGGGACGGATCGGGTCGCTTGCGGCGACGACGCCGGCAATGTGTGGGTTTGGCAGGGTGTCGAAGGGGCCGCCCTTTGGCATCGCCGGGTTGCACCAAACGGCATTCGCAAGGTCGTATTCGAGCCCTCGGGCCGACTGACCGCCGTCGCCGCGTTCGATTCACCGGTGATGTTGATCGAGAGCGATTCGGGGGCCGAGGTTGCCGCCTACGAGTTCCCGACCGCCGATATTCGTGACGTTCGATTCGCGCCGAACGGGACGCGACTTGCGGCTTGCGGTAGCCAAGGCGTGGTTCGCGTGTGGACGCTCGCCGACGGTTCGGCAAGCGATCTGCCGGGGCTGGAACGCCGCGTTCATGCCGTCGCTTGGTCGCGCGACGGGCGGTGCCTGGCCGCCGTCGGGGAAGATCGAACGATCGCCGTTTGGGACGTCGCTTCGGGACAAATGCTCCATCGCATCGAGCGTAGCAGCAGCTCGCCGGCACTAGCGGCAGTCTATTGCGGTGACGACGAGTTGGCGGTCGGTTGCGCCGACAACCGAATCGTCGTGTGGCGCATTTCCACCGGCAAGCCGGTTGCGGTACTCGAGGGACATACCGGCTCGGTGACCTGCTTGATGTGGATGGAGGACACGCAAACGCTGGTTTCCAGCGGTTTCGATACGACCGTTCGGCTGTGGAATTACCGTGAAGCGATCCGCGTGCGGGCCGCCGCCTTGCCGCAAGGCGCGTACGGTATCGACGGCGATTACGATCGATAGATTCGACGAAGACAGGCAGCCGGCCCGAACGCTTCGGGAACGAAAACGCAAACATGGAAGAATCCGCGGCTTCTTGCCGCATCGATATGACGGAGCACGCGTGGGTGCACGGAGG
>CAYVVR010000226.1:4945-6748 GCA_964454655.1 uncultured Planctomycetaceae bacterium
GGATGTGAACTGGCTGAAGAAACTCGGCAAGTCGGCCCGGCGTCGTCGGGCGAAGCGAACGTCTCGCTTGGCACGAACCCGGCAATGCCGTTTCGAGAACATGGAGCCGCGATGCCTGTTGTCGGCATCGCCGATACATGTCGGCCTGGTCTACTACGAAGAGGCCAGCGGTTTCGACGAGCGGGGCGATGTTTTCGAGCTGACCTTTAGCGGCGGCGCCGAGGGAACGCAGCTTCGGGAACTCACGATCGAGTGCGACAAGCTGGGCGACGGCCTGACGATCGGCGATACCTTCTTCGATACCGAACCGACCGGAAACGGTGCGTTCAACGCCGTGCCGTTGTCGGTCGTCTCGCAATCGGGGATCGATGCGATTGCTTACGACGTCGAAGACGGCGGAACGACGCTTACGTTTCGCTTCGAAGGATTCGAATCCGGGGATCGACTCGTATTCTCGGTCGATGTCGACGAGATGGGATTTCTCGGGCCGAACGCCTTGGCCGAGGGAAACGAAATCGAGGGCTCGCAACTGCACGCCACGTTCGCGGCTCCGCACTACTACGAAGCGACCGGAAGCGACATTTTCATCGACGCCTTCGATGCCAAGCTGAGTCAAACGGGGCTGGCGTTGCCGAATGACGATTACGTGCCGCCGGATGCGACGCCGCATCCCGTGCGGACGGCGGCCGCCGTCTTTTCGCTCGAGCAACAGCCGCTTCCCGCCTCGATCAGCGGAACGGTGTTCGTCGATCCGAATTTGAACGTGATTCAAGATGCCGGTGAACAGCCGATTGCCGGTGTGGAATTGACGTTGCTAAAGTACGACGGCAGCGGCTACGTTCCGACCGGCAAGACGACCGTCACCGACGAGCACGGCGATTATCGGTTCGACAACCTACTGCCGGGCCGTTATCGGGTAGTCGAAACCCAGCCCTCGGGATATCTATCGGTGGGCGCCAAGGCCGGTCAGGTGAACGGGGCGAGACGAGGTGTCGTCGTCGACGACGACACGATCGGCGACATCGATCTGCAAGGCGGTGAAGACAGTCGTGACAACGACTTCGCCGAAGTGTTGCCTGCCCAGATTTCGGGACACGTGTACCACGACCGCGACGACGATGGTATGCGCGACGCGGGCGAGGAAGGAATCGGCGGTGCGACCATCACGCTGACCCGCCTAGCCGATGTGCACTTGCCGCAGCAGACGTATCAAGTGCTCACGTCGGCCGATGGAAGCTGGGCGTTTAGCGGGCTATTCCCCGGACGGTACGAGGTTCGCGAAGACCAACCGGCAGGCTATCTGGACGGTAAAGATGCGGCGGGGAGTGAAGGAGGAACGGCGATCAATCCCGGGGATGCGATCGTCGATATCGCGCTGGCCTCGGGAGCGGTCGGCGTGAATTACGATTTCGGCGAACTGATGCCCGCCTCGATCAGCGGTCACGTACTCGTCGATCAAGACGGCGATTGTCGCGCCGATCCGGGCGAGAAAATGCTCGCAGGCGTGACCATCGAGCTGTTGGACGCCCAAGGCAAGGTCGTTGCGACGACGCAAACCGACGATGCCGGACAGTACGCGTTCACCGGTCTTGCTCCCGGTGTGTACGGCGTTCATGAAATTCAGCCCGAAGGCTACTTCGACGGCGGCGATCATGTGGGTTCCGAAGGCGGTTCGCTGTTACCGCCCGATTCGATCGTCGAAGTTCCGTTGGCTTCCGGCGTGGCGGGCCAACACTACGATTTCTGCGAAATTCTTCCCGCTCGGCTTTCCGGTTACGTGTACGAGGATCTGAACATCAACGG
>CAYVVR010000227.1:0-6742 GCA_964454655.1 uncultured Planctomycetaceae bacterium
CCTTGCGGCGGAATTTCGCCATGTTCTCGCGGCTTTCGTCGTTGTCGCGGGAAAGAGCCGCCACGGCGCCCATTTGTAAGAACGGCGGTGTGCACGACAGCGACGTGTTGATCAGCTTGCCCATTTGCGTCGCTATGTCGGGCGAGGTGACCGCGAACCCCAACCGCCAACCGCTCATGCTGTACGACTTGCTCAAGGTGTAGGCGGCAACGGTCTGTTCGATCATTCCCGGCTCGGCCAAGGGCGTGTGATGCCGTCCCTTCCATACCATGCGGTCGTACGGTTCGTCGCTGAACAGGGCGACGTTTTTTCCGCGGATCAAATCGGCCAGGCCTTCGAGGTCTTCTTTCGTCGCCACACCGCCGGTCGGGTTGTGCGGACTGTTCAGGAAGATCGCCTTCGGACTGGGATCTTCGGCGAGGAAACGCTCGACGTCGTCGAGGTTCGGGCGGAACTCGCGTTCCATCTTCAGCGGTGAATAGACCGCCCTGGCGCCGCGCCGTTGGATGTTCGGCAAATACGTCGGGAAAAACGGCGAGAAGACCAGCACGCCGTCACCCGGCTCGAGAAATAGCTCGCAGAAAAACAACTCGAACGGTTTGGCCCCCGGGCCGACGACGATGTTCTCGTCGCTGACCGGCACGCCGTATTCCCGCTGGATGAACTCCGCCGCGGTGTGCCGCAACTCGGGAATTCCGCCCGACGGACAATACGACGTAAGCCCTGCGTTCAACGCCTCGACCGCCGCTTCGCACGCCGCCTTCGTACTACGGAAAGGGCTATCGCCGATCTCCAGTTCGACGACGTCTTTCCCCTCGTACTTCAATTGCCGGGCACGCACCAACACGTCGAAAGCGGTTTCGACGGTCAACTCTTGAACGAAGCGGCTGAAGGTAGGCATGGCAAAACTTCCGAACGATCCAAGGCCAAACGAACACCACTCCCCCGAGCATGTTGCGAGCCCCTCACCCCGCAATGCAGGGGACACACGATTGCGGGGATCATGTCGAGCAACTAGTTTACGTCATACAAAAGCCGGTTTGAAGTCGCCTAAGGCTTTCTGGGCGAGGTGAACCACAAATGACGCATCCGCACCGTTTCTTCCGTTTTGGGTCGGGGTCGCCGGCAACCACGCAGATGCCGCGACGCACGTTCTTGGCCACTGCGAGCATGTCGGGTATCGCTTGCCTAGCTGGGAAGGCCGTCGGCGAAAACGCGGCGCAGACGCTATCGTTGATCGACGATCCGCACTTCCGACGCGGCTTTCGCGTGTGGTCGCCGGTTCCCGGCAAACATGTCGCCGAAGGCATCTTGTGCCCGACCGGCGACGGCACGTGCCGTCCCGCCTGGGGATTGGCCCAGTGGCACAGCCGCTTCACGCTCGCCGAAGCGAAACGAACCGTCCGGCAAGACGGCGTCGTGCGATTCGACGACGGCGCCAAGTTCATCGAATGGTTTCCCGAGGCCGCAAACGCCGATGTGGCCCTGGGACTCGACGGCACGAAAGAATACCGCGGCCGCTCGCCGTCGATCGGCGATCCATGGCCGCATTTGCTCGTCGAACAACCGCTACTTGCGCACCCTAGGCTTCCTACACTACGCAACCTATCGTTTCATTTGCGGTATCGCGTTCGCGAAGCCGACCGGGCCGATTGTCCCGGTTACGATCCGAAGCGGCACACGGCGCAGTTGATGTTTTACGTGACGATCCAGAACCGGAATCGCCGGTCGCCGGGCTTCGGCGATTATTACTGGTTCGGGATTCCGCTGTACGATGCCCGGTATCGCCTGCCGCCGCCGCACTTGGCCAAGGATGTCGGCTCGGACCGCAAACCCGCGACGGGCAAGTTCATCTTCAATCCCGGTGCCGCTCGCTTCACGACACGAAGCGCCCACGACGGGGCGTGGATCACGCTCGATTGCGATTTGCTGCCGCTTGTCGTCGAAGGTCTGGAAGCGGCATGGGATCGCGGCTACTTGCGTGATTCGCACGATCGGGCCGACTACGCCCCCGGCGGGATGAACATGGGCTGGGAGATCACCGGCTGCCTGCGGGCGGTCGCCGAACTGGCCGATTTCAACCTCACCGCCGAAGTCGATCAAGCAGAAACGCCTCGCGATTGACGTCGCCGCCATGGCCAATAACGACTTCGAGCGACCTGCCGTTGGCGTTCGCGAACGCTTCAAACTACGATGAAAAAGCGTCGCTTCGGCCGTCAGGGCCGCGACCTGCGACGCACCACACGACGATGGAGGCCTTGCGATGATGCCTTGGGGACGAACGGTTTGGTTTGCTGCGGTTTTGGCGGTCGCTTTCGCGGTGCTCGGTCGCGCCGAACTTCGAAGCGAAGAAACACCGCTGCGGGTGCGCGTGTTGACGTTCAACATCCGATACGGCACGGCAAACGACGGACCGAACCGGTGGCCGAACCGCAAAGACCTTGTCGTCGATCTCATCGACCGGGGTAAGTACGACTTCGTCGGGCTGCAAGAGGCGTTACGCTTTCAAATCGACGCGATCCGCGAAGCGTTGCCGTATTTCCAAGAGATCGGCGTGGGGCGCGACGACGGCAAGCAAGCCGGCGAGTATTCGGCGATCCTCTACGACGGCCGCCGATGGCGCGTGGTCGAGCAGGGCACGTTTTGGCTTTCCGACGAACCGAACACACCGGGTTCCAAGACGTGGGGCAACCGCATTCCCCGCATCGTCACCTGGGGGCGATTCGCCGACGTCAAAAGCGGCCGCGAGCTGTACGTATTCAACACGCACTTCGACCACCAGTCGCAACCCTCGCGCGAAAAGAGTGCCGCCCTACTCGCCGAGCGTCTCGCCCATCGCGACCCGGTGCTCCCCGCGGTCGTAACGGGCGACTTCAACGCGGCCGAAGACAATCCCGCGATTCGCCTGCTCAAAGGCGAGACAGATCGATCCCCGATCCGGCTCGTCGATACGTTCCGCGTGCTGCATCCGCGGGCGAAAGAAGTCGGCACCTTCCACGGGTTCAACGGCGGAACGGCAGGCGGCAAGATCGACTACGTGTTCGTCGACGCAGCTTCGAACGCGAAGATCGTTTCTGCCGAGATACTTCACGACTCGCACGACGGCCGATACCCCTCGGACCACTATCCCGTCATGGCCGAGATCGAGTGGCCGCCGACCGCCGAATGACGACGGCGTCAATCGCGCACGCCCGCTGCGCCGTCGGCCCGGTGGGTCGTTCGAGGCTACCGGCGTTTTCTCAAACGCGTCTTCCGCAGCCGAAGCATGTCGCGCCGTTTCCAGCCGCCGGCGTACCATCCGCACACGACCGCTGCAAGCAGTTGAAGCAACATGAGCGTGGCCGCCACGCGGCCTGCGGAAGCGCGGTACGCGTCGAGCCCCAAGGGCAACGCCCGTTCGACGGGCGCGAACTGGACGAACGCCGCCAACGCGCCCAATCCGGCCGCCGCGATTCCGAACACGTAAAGCTGACGGAGCATCATCGACCAGTCGGGAAACACCACGCCCATCATCACGACGGCCAGCTCGATCCACACCAAAGCCCCGAGGGCGAACATCCACGGCGCCCGCTCGCCCGCCCACCAAATCGGAAGCGACGTCGCCAACACGATCGCGGCGACCAGCCCCGCAACCAGCCGGGCGTTGCGAACCGCTCCCGCGTCGTGTCGCGGTAGGGCCTCAGGATCGATTTGCTCCAGATCCCACAAAGCGCCCCACCGCCATAGCTTGCGCGGACGCTCGACGTGATGCGGTTCGTCCGACGTACCGACAGGTTCGGCATCGGCGGGGACTTCGTCGGTTTCCAACGAGGCCGCGTCTTCCGACGTCGGTTCCGACGCTTCGGTACCCGATGCGGACTCGCGTTCGCGGGCCGGCAACGGGGGAGGCCCCTTGGGTAGCGGCGGGGGCGTGCTGCCGTTCTTGCCTGCCGACTCGGCCCGCGATTTCGGCGGCACGTCGGTTGAAGCCGTCCCTTTCGGCGCGGCCGCTTTTTGCTCGGGCGCTTGCTGCGCGGACGATTCGGAATCTTCGACGACCGACCGGTCGATCAAATCGTCGACCGAGAGAACGACCGTCCCCGGGTCTCCGGCGTCGGAAGTCGAAGACGACACGGCCGAAGCGGCCTCCAGTTCGCTCGCGTGGATGCTTTCGCTCGATTCGCGCCGGTCGCGGGGCGCCGGTGGGCGTTCCCGCGTCCCGGCCGCCGTCCGCCTGGGAACGACGGTCGCCTGGCCGCAGCGCGGACAGCGGACCTCGGCCCCGATCATCCACGAAGCGGCCTTCAGGCGATGGCCGGAAGGACACAAAAAACGCACAACCATTCTCGGCAGACCTCGCGAGCGCGGTAGGCGGCATGGTTTCCTAATCCAGTGTATCCGGCAAGCCGATCGGCCGGAAACGATCGTCCGCCGCCCTACTGCGACCGTCGTGCACGCCGAGCCGAAAAACGCTTGCGCAACTTGCGACACCCCAAGCACTTACGACCACGATCGACAACCCGGGGTCGATTGCGGAAAGACCGCAAAACCGGTATACTTATCGGTTTTGAGTAGCTGATGAGCGGGGCGTCGTGCACGGTTCCAGCGGGAACGCGTGCGGCGACCCACCAACCCGTACACGGATCTTTGACCGACAGCGAGGCGTTGCCTTGGCAGACGATTCCCAACTTCCGCCCGATTCACCCGAGCAACCCCTCCCCGACGATGCCGCCGAAACTTCCGGGGCATCGCGGCTGGTGGCCACCTCGATCGAGGACGAGCTGAAGCAGAGCTACCTGACGTACGCGATGAGCGTGATCGTCAGTCGTGCGCTGCCCGACGTCCGCGACGGACTCAAGCCGTCGCAACGGCGCATCTTGGTGGCGATGAACGATTTGAATCTCAGCCCGGGGGCGGGCCGCGTCAAATGTGCCAAGATTTGCGGCGATACCAGCGGAAACTACCACCCCCACGGTGAGAGCGTCATCTACCCCACGCTCGTCCGCATGGCGCAAGAATGGGTCATGCGCTATGTGCTGGTCGACAAGCAAGGGAACTTCGGCTCGATCGCGGGCTTGCCGCCGGCGGCCATGCGTTACACCGAAGCGCGGCTGTCCCACTTCGCCGCGTTGATGCTCGAGGACTTGAACCTCGACACGGTCGACTTCGTGCCGACCTACGACGAACGTCGCAAAGAGCCGACCGTCCTGCCGTCGAAGTTCCCGAACCTGCTGGTCAACGGGGCGACGGGGATCGCTGTCGGGATGTCGACCGACATTCCGCCCCACAACTTGGGTGAAATCTGCGATGCGATCGTCCGCTTGATCGACGAACCCGACGTGACGATCCGCGAGTTGATGCAGATCGTCAAGGGCCCCGACTTCCCGACCGGCGGGATCATCTGCGGTCGCGGCGGCATCTACCAAGCCTATGCGACCGGCCAAGGGCGTATCGTCGTTCGCGCGCGAACCGAGATCGTCGAAAACGACA
Organism: uncultured Planctomycetaceae bacterium; assembly: GCA_964454655.1. Lineage (GTDB taxonomy): Bacteria > Planctomycetota > Planctomycetia > Pirellulales > Thermoguttaceae > CAYVVR01. Next base: position 5,470 of record CAYVVR010000227.1, read on the forward strand.
AGTCGGCGAAGATCATCATCCACGAAATTCCCTACCAAAAACAACGCGACCAGATCGAAGAACGCATCGCCGAGCTGGTCAACGACGGAAAAATCCCCGGCATCCGCAATATTCGCAACGAAAGCGATCTCAAGGAGCCGGTGCGACTCGTCCTCGAGCTGAAGCGCGACGCCGATCCCGAGGTCGTCCTCAATCAGCTCTACCAGTACTCGCCGCTGCAACAGACGTATTCGATCAACTTGTTGGCGTTGGTCGACGGAAAGCCGCGGGTTCTCACGCTCAAGGACATGCTTCAAGAGTTCCTGCGGCATCGCGTGACGGTGATCCGCCGCCGCACGACCTACTTGCTGAACAAGGCTCGCGACCGCAAGCACACAGTCGAAGGGCTGCTCTTGGCGTTGGCCGACATCGACCGCGTCATCCGCACCATCCGCGAATCGAAGACGCAAGCCGAGGCCAAGGAACGCTTGATGCAAATCCCGTGTCCGTCGGCGATGCTGCATCGCGCCTTGGGCGACGACGGGTTTTCACAATTCACGCAAGAGCACGGAGCGGCCGAAGAGTACTTCCTCTCGCCCGTGCAGGTCGATGCGATCTTGCGCATGTCGCTGGGGCAGTTGGTCAACCTCGAACAAGAGAAACTGGCCAACGAGTACGCCGGGCTGTTGGCCGACATCGCCGAGTACAACCGAATCCTCTCGGACGAGGCGAACATCTTGGCGATCATCCGCGAAGAACAGCTCGAGCTGAAACGCAAGTACGCCGACGCCCGCCGCACCGAAATCGACGAACAAGAAATCGGCGACTTCAACATCGAGGACCTGATCGAAGAAGAATCGATGGTCGTCTCGATCAGCTCCAGCGGCTACATCAAGCGCACGCCCGTGAAGGCGTACCGCGCCCAACGCCGCGGCGGCAAGGGCCTCAAGGGCGCCAAGGTCGACGACGAGGACCCGATCGAACACGTGTTCGTCGCCAGCACCCACGATTACATGCTGTTCTTTACCAACCGCGGAAAGGTGCACTGGCGCAAGGTCTACCAGTTGCCCGAGCTGCCGCGACACAGCCGCGGCCGTGCCATCGTCAATCTTCTCGAACTGGAAGAAGGCGAACAGGTCGCCGACTGCATTCCCGTGCGGGACTTCTCGGAACCCGATCGCTACCTGCTGATGGCCACCCGCGACGGGCTGGTGAAAAAGACCGAGCTGGCCGCTTACGGCCGCCCGAAACGCGGCGGCATTATCGCCATCAAGCTGCGGGACGATGATGAGCT
>CAYVVR010000228.1:0-6721 GCA_964454655.1 uncultured Planctomycetaceae bacterium
AAGGTGACCCCGGCGTGATCAAAAGGTGAGATATGGGGGACCGCTTACGTGGAATTTCGCCGGAATTGTAGAGCCGAGGTCGACAAAGACCAGTCGTCGCATGAGGGGAGAACCGTAAATTTCGGTTTTTCGCCGACAGCGCAAGGAAAATCGAAAGAGAAACAGGCTCCCATGCAATTGCCCCCGCGCAAAAAACACAGCGGGTCGACGCGCACCATCGACCCGCTGCCCGAAATTTTGTTCTGCAAGTGGAGCAATCGTTTTTCGTGGGGAAAGAACGATTACTTGAACGCCTCGACGACGTCTTTGACCTCGGTGACGATCGTCTTCACATCGTCGATCGAGCCGACCTTGGTCGTTAGTTTGTGAACGTCTTCGAGGATTTTCGCGGCTTGTTCGAAGCCACCGTGTGCCTTGACGAACTCGGCCACTTCCGTCAGTTCGGCGGTAACCTTGGCGGCCGGCACGTGGCCTCGTGTTCGGGGACTCTTCGAGATCTTCTTGGCGGTCACCTTGTTGCAGTGAGGGCACACGACGGCGCGTGCGGCGACGACCTCACCGCAATGACGGCACAACTTGCGGCCTCGACCCAATGATCCTTTGGCTGCGCTTTTCTTTGCCATGACGTTCCTTACTCCCAAACAAAATCACAGGGCACAAAACGGGATTACACAAACTGCCCCGAGATTCCTCGCATCGGTAGCTGCCGCGTGCGGGCAGTTGTTAGGCGGCCCGTCCAACGCCGTCATGTCGGCGAAGCGTCGAGATGCTCGTTGTCGAAACAGGCTCGCAGCAATCGGTACGGTCGGCAGGGCGACCGTCGAGATGATGGGGCGACGTCGCTGGAGCGGCGCGACGGCGGATGCACACCGAAGCGAGCGTCGCCGATCACGGTCGGACGATACATGTAATCGTAGTGACCGTGGTAGGAACATTCGACACGACACCGATCCTTCCCAAGATCGGCGCGGACTCTCAAAAGGCCTCAGTTTAACAGATTGTACCACAAACTCAACAGGATGCTCATAAATTTGCGACGATCGCCCGTGTTTTTTCTCGAAAAATAGTCGTGCAACTCAAACTTGGAACACTAACACGCAGTTGCGATACTTCGTGCATCGGAAAGGCGGACTCAGTCGCGCATTACGCGACGATAAAACGGCCTGCCGCGACCTGTTTCGAAACACGATAGCCGAACGAGAACTACCCACAACGGCGTATTCCGGCAAGCCGCTTCCGGACTGTTTTCTAACCACGTTTCCGTGAAACCGTGCGGCACGATCGTCGTCATAACACGTGCTGTCGGGGCTCCGCCCAGCCGCCCGAGAGAAGGGGGCTATTCTGGACTAGCCCTTGCGGCGGCTCGTGCGCTTGCGAGTTCTTTTCGGTGAGAGCACATGCTCACTTAACCGTCGGTCGGGGGGCTCGGGATCAGCTCCGGAGGCTGCATTTTCGGCACGATCGGCACAACAGGGCATCGCACGGGAAAATCTTCCGGTCGTTCCGATCGTTTTCCCGGCATGACAATGGGAATCTGTAGACGCCCGGCAGGCGGTTTCCGAAGATGCAATAGCCGCAGGCGCGCCGGACGGACCGCGCGCTTGCCGCTCCGTTGCGTTCGATTCACAAACGACGGGTACGGCTAACGAACAGGACGACAATGGCGACAGAGCTGCATCCTTGGTATTCAGGCAACACGGGGTTTTCGTCGCAGGAAACGACGACCGACATCGTGCTGCGAGCACGTCCGGCCGACGTACGCTTTGCGCACACCTTGCCCTATGGGGCGAATCTCCATGAAGACGGTGTCCAGTTCTCGATCTTTAGTCGATCCGCCACGGCGATGCGGATCTTGTTGTACGACGACGTAAACGACCGAGAACCGAAGGCGGTCATCGAGCTGGACCGCGACGAACATCGCTGGGGGCACGTGTGGACGGTATTCGTTCCGGGGCTGAAGGCGGGACAACTATATCATATTCAAGCCGATGGTCCGTTCGATCCGGCGGCCGGGCAACGCTTCGATCCGAAGGCGCGATTGATCGATCCTTACGCGAAGGCCTTGGCCGGCGATTTCTTGCCCGCCGACGATGGGGTTATCCGTCCCCCAAAGTGCGTCGTCGTCGACGATACCTTCGATTGGCAAGGGACGCGACAATTGCGGCGTGACTTGGCCGATACGGTCATCTACGAGATGCACGTGCGGGGCTTTACCCGTTCGCGGACGTCGAATACGCGATTTCCCGGTACGTACCTGGGCGTGATCGAGAAGATTCCCTACCTCAAGTCGCTCGGCGTGACGGCGGTCGAGTTGATGCCCGTCCACGAGTTCCCCATTCTCGATTGCTTGGGGCAGAAACCCGCTCGGCGAAACTATTGGGGTTACGATCCCATGGCGTTCTTTGCGCCGCACCGCGGTTACGCAGCGGGCACCGAGCCGGGGTGTCAAACCCGCGAATTCAAGGAGATGGTTCGCGAGTTGCACAAGGCGGGCATCGAGGTCATTTTGGACGTCGTTTTCAACCACACCGCCGAAGGCAATCACGAAGGCCCGACGTTGTCGTTCAAGGGGCTTGAAAACCGCGTCTACTACATGCTCGAGAACGACGCTCGGTATTACCGGAACTATTCGGGCTGCGGCAACACCGTCAACAGCAATCACCCGGTCGTGCGCGAGATGATTTTCCATTGCTTGCGGCACTGGGTGTATCAGTATCATATCGACGGATTTCGGTTCGATTTGGCGTCGATTCTCAGCCGCGATCGGTCGGGCAATTTGACGCCCAATCCGCCGCTTCTGGAACGGATCACGGAGGATCCCCTGCTTGCCGACACCAAAATCATCGCCGAAGCCTGGGACGCCGCCGGCGCCTACCAGGTCGGAACGTTCGCCAGTTACTTCAGCGAGGACGGTTTCGCCCGCGGTCGCTGGGCCGAATGGAATGGGCGCTACCGCGACGATATCCGGCGTTACTGGCGAGGCGATCCGGGAATGGTGCCCGCCTTGGCCACACGCTTGGCCGGATCGGCCGATTTGTACGAGCATTGCGGACGGCGACCGTACCACAGTATCAATTTCATCACCTCGCACGACGGCTTCACGCTCAACGACCTGGTTACGTACAACCACAAGCACAACGAGGCCAACGGCGAGAACAATTGCGACGGCGACAACAATAACCACAGTTACAACTACGGCTACGAAGGGCCGACGCGAAACCCCGGTATCGAGTTGATTCGGAACCGCCAAGTCAAGAATATGCTGGCTACGTTGTTCCTGAGTCAGGGCGTGCCGATGTTGCTTTCGGGGGACGAGTGTCGCCGCACACAACACGGGAACAACAACGCGTATTGCCAAGACAACAGTATTTCTTGGTTCAATTGGCGTTTGATCAAGGAGCACGCCGACATCTGGCGGTTTTGCCGCGAGTTGATCCGGTTCCGCAATGCCGAACCGACGTTGCGTCGTCGTCGGTTCTATACCGGACAGGCGGCACGCCCGGGCGGACTGCCCGACGTCGCGTGGTTCGGTCCCGACGGTTACACCGTCGATTGGCATTCCGGTGAACGCAGCCTGGTGTGTTTGACGGCTGCGGCCGTGCAGCGGGAAAATCCTCGGCGACCGAATCACCACCTGCTCATGTTCTTCCACGCCGATCCCGAACCGAGGCGATTCACGATTCCCCACCTTGCTCGCGGTTTGGGGTGGCGCTTGTTCATCGACACGGCACGTCGAAGCCCCCACGACATTTGGCCCGGGCTCGACGGTCCCGAGTTGGGAAAGACGACGACCGAGATCCAACTTCAGGGACGGTCGTTCGTTTGCTACGTGGCCGCCGATCTATTTTGAACCGGGCGTTCGACAAGGTCGCCTGCGCCGGTTTGAATTGGCGAGTGCCCGTTCCCGATCGCCGCGATGGTGTTTCGTCCTGCACGTGCAAAACGCCGGCGGCGGTTTGCCGATTCGCCTAGGGTGGCTGGTTTGTTCCGATCGCCGGGGCGATAATGAAGCACTTGCAGGTCGGGCGTCGCTTTTTTGCGGCGTTTGGAATCGGTGCCGTTGCCGACCGCATCGACGCGCCGAATTCGGGATACTGTTTGTCAGGAGATTGGTCGGTCGTGAGTCGTTCCTATCCGCGTGTTCCTCGCTTTGCTTCGTCGGAAGAACTGCGTGCACATCTTGCTTCGTTGGGTTGGGAAATCCCGATCGACGAGAAACCGCTCTCGGCGGCCGAAGGATCTCCCTTGGCCGAGCCGATGAAAGTCGGCGGATTCGAAGTCGGCAATCGCTGGTGTATTCATCCGATGGAAGGTTGGGACGGCACACCCGACGGCAAACCGTCGGAACATACCGTCCGACGTTGGCGGAACTTCGGCTTGTCGGGGGCGAAATTGATTTGGGGGGGCGAGGCGTTCGCCGTGCGGCACGACGGTCGCGCAAACCCCAATCAATTGTGCTATCGTCCCGAAAACGTCGATTCGATGCGGAGCCTGTTGGAAGCGTTGCGCGAGGCACACCGCGAACGGTTCGGTGAATCGTCGACCGACGATCTCTTGGTCGGTTTGCAATTGACGCATTCGGGACGCTTTTGCCGCCCCAATCGCAAGGACAAGCTCGAACCGCGGATCGTGTACCATCATCCCGTGCTCGATCCGAAGTTCGGGATCGATCCGAACGACGACTCGGTTGTCTTTACCGATGCTGAAATTCGCGAGCTGATCGACGATTACATCGTCAGCGCGAAAATGGCCCAGCAGGTCGGTTTTCAGTTCGTCGACGTCAAGCATTGTCACGGCTACTTGGGACATGAGTTTCTTTCAGCCTACGATCGGCCCGGACCGTACGGCGGTTCGTTCGAGAACCGAACGCGATTCTTGCGCGAGATCGTGGAAGGAATCCGAGCCGAATGTCCCGGTTTGATGATCGGCGTGCGGCTGTCATTGTTCGACATGCCGCCGTTTTTGCCCGATCCCGAGTCGACCGGCGGCGGTAAGTTCGGTCCCGGTATTCCGGCAGAATATCCCGTGCCGTATCCCGGGTTTGGTTGTAACCGGGAAAATCCGTTGGAGATCGACCTGACCGAGCCGATTCGATTGTTGCAGATGATGCGGGACGAGCTGAAAGTCGAGCTCGTGAATCTGTCGGCCGGTTCGCCGTATTACAATCCGCACATTCAGCGACCGGCGTTATATCCGCCGTCGGACGGTTACCAGCCCCCCGAAGATCCGTTGGTCGGTTGTTGCCGGCAGATCGTCGCCGTTCGGCAGGCGGTCGAAGCGGTGCCGGGGCTGCCCACCGTGGGGACGGGCTATACTTACTTCCAGGAGTACCTGCCGCACGTCGCGCAGGCGGTCGTCAGGGCGGGCTGGGTGCATTTCGTGGGCGTCGGTCGGTTGGCCTTGGCCTACTGGGATTTGCCCGCCGACGTGCTTGAAGGCAAACCGCTGCAAACGAAACGCCTGTGTCGCACCTTCAGCGATTGCACGACGGCCCCGCGTAACGGGTTGATCAGCGGATGTTATCCCCTGGACGAGTACTATAAGCAAAGCGAATCGGGGGCGCAGCTCAAACAGGTCAAGGCGGCACTGCGACAATCACTTTCGTGATGGTCTGCACGGCGTCGTGAAGCGTTTCCAGCCCGGCTTTTCCTCATGGACAGGCAATCTCGAGACGAGCTTCGATCGGCAGCGTCTCTCGATACGCAACGCGACGAGAGAGGTGGTCTTGCCGATCGGCTTGTCGCGCTTTGGGTGCATCGTCGTGCCTGGTTGCTCGTCTTCGGCCTGGCTCTGATGGCCGCCGCGGCCGTTCCCGCCTCGCGGCTGGAATTCGATCGACGCATCGAAAACATGTTCTCGAAAGACGATCCGTTGGTGATCGGATTCGAGAGGCTCAAACGCACGTTCGAGGGGAATGCCGTCGTGCCCGCGGTCTATCGCGATGCGGCGATCTTCGCGCCCGACGGCGCAGGGATGCGTCGCTTGCAATCGCTGGTCGAAAGGCTGCGAAAGGTGCCGGGCGTTCGCGACGTGTGGAGCATTGATCAGCCGATCGGTACCCAAATCGTTTCTCCCGACGACCCTGTTGCGAAACGGGTGCGTGCGTTGTTCGCGGGCTACACGCACGGGAGCGACGGTGAGACGGTCGCCGTGCTGGTTGTGCTCCATCCTCAAGAAACGGCTCCCGTTCCGTGGGAAACGAGCATCGCCGCCATCAAAGACGTGATGCGCACGATGCCCGACGGCATGGTGGCGGGCGAGCCGGTCATGGTCGCCGAGGGGTTTCGTTACGTCGAGCAGGACGGACAACGCTTGGGTTGGGCGACGAGCATTTTGCTGGGACTGGTGATTCTGATCGCCTTTCGGCGGTTGCGCTGGGTCGTGGCGGCGATCTTGGTGGTTCAGGCGGCCTCACTGTGGACGAAGGCGACCCTGGCGATCTTGGATGTGCCGATCAGCTTGGTAAGTTCGATGCTGACGGCGATCGTCACCGTCGTGGGAATCGCGACCGTCGTGCACGTGATCGTCCGCACCGAAGCCGCACGCCGAAAGGGGCACAGCGACGCTGCGGCGTTGCATTCGGCGTTGCGGCAATTGGTGGTGCCGGTCTTCTGGGCGATCGTTACCGACGCCGTCGGATTCTTGTCGCTGTTGGTTTCGAGCGTCGGGCCGGTACGCGATTTCGGCATCATGATGAGCTTGGCGGCAGGCTGGGTGTTCG
>CAYVVR010000229.1:0-2108 GCA_964454655.1 uncultured Planctomycetaceae bacterium
CTTGCGCGATCGCCGGTCGAAGGCGTGTTTTTTCACCGGAAGAACGACGGAACTTTTTTCACAAGGGATTGCCGATGGTTTCCAAGAGGGGGCAGATGGACAACCTGTTGATTCAGGCCTCGGCCGGAACCGGAAAGACGTATCAACTGAGCAACCGGTTTTTGCGCATCTTGGCCGAGGGGCATCCGCCTGAATCGATCTTGGCGGCCACCTTCACCCGCGCCGCGGCCGGCGAAATCCTCGACCGCGTGATCCGCCGACTGGCCGAAGCCTCGGCCGATGCCGAGAAGGCCGACGAACTGGGCAAGGCGATCGGCATTCCCCTTACCGTCACAGCCTGCCGCGACCTGCTTCGCGCGGTTCTCGCGCGGCTGCATAGGTTGCAAGTCTACACGCTCGACAGCTTCGCGGTTCGCGTTGCCAAGGCCTTCGAGCTCGAGTTGGGGCTTCCGTCGGGATGGCAAATTCTCGACGAAGTGACGCTCGAATCGCTGCGGTACGAGGCCGTCGCCCGCTCGCTCGCCTACGACTCGCCCAAGAACATGGCCGCGTGGATGGGCTTGCTCGACAAAGGCAAGTCGAAACGCAACGTGGCACGTCAACTGAGTGCGTTGGCGGAAACCCTCTACGAACGGGTGTTCCTCCGATGCGCGCCCGATGCCTGGGACGCATTGCAACCCCGAAAAACGCTCACCAAGGCCGAATTCGACGCGGCGGTCGAATCGTTGCGTCGGCTGGCCGACGTCGAGTTTTCACACAAGAGAATAAACGGCGCGATCAAGAAAGACCTCGAAAAGATCGACGCCGGCGACTGGGGCGCATTCCTCGAAAAGGGGTTGGCGCCCAAGATCCTCACCGATCCGATCTACTACCGGAAGCCGATTCCCGACGACGTGATCGCCGCGTACCGGCCCCTCATCGAGCACGCCTTGGCGTTGGAAATCAACCAAGTCGTTTCGCAGAACCGGGCCACGCGCGAACTGCTCGCCCGATTCGATCGTGCGTTTCGCGAAGCCAAGCACGAGGCCCGCGGCGCCTCGTTCGGCGATGTTACCCGCGTGTTGGGCCATGCCCTGAAACAGCAATCGAGTGCCGTCTCGCGGGATCGGATCGGTTATCGTCTGGACGGTTTGGTTCGGCATCTGCTGTTGGACGAATTCCAAGACACCTCGCCCGAGCAATGGCAAGTCTTGCGTCCGTTTGCGGAACGCGTGTGTTCCGCAAACGACGGACGGCATTCGTTCTTTTGCGTGGGCGACGTCAAGCAGGCCATCTACGGATGGCGGGGCGGTGTCGCACGCATCTTCGACTTGATCGATCGGCAGCTTCCCGGGTTGACGAAAATGCCGCTCGAAAAGAGCTATCGCTCGGCGCGGCCGATCATCGACTTGGTGAACACGGTATTCGGCGACTTGCCGAACAACCGGGCTATTCGCGGCTTGACCAATCCCGACGAATCGATCACGGCGGCCGCGTTTCGAGAATCGGCCGAGGCGTGGGCGCAGCGTTTCCGGCCGCACGACACCGCTCGCGACGAACTGGCGGGCTACTGGTGCCTGAAGACCTTTCCGCTGCCGCAAGAAGACGAAACCGCCGTCGACGTACGAATCAACACCACGGCCCGCGAGGTGGTCGAAATTCGCAAGCAGGCGCCGAACGCCTCGATCGGCGTGTTGATGCGGGCGAACGAGCACATTCCGGCGATCTGCCGCCGACTGCGGTCGATGGGCATTCCCACCAGCCAGGAAGGCGGCACGCCCTTGAGCGAGTCGTTCGCCGTGCGATTGATCTTGGCGGCCTTGCAATTGTCGGAGCATCCGGCCGACACCGCGGCGGCGTTCTTGGCGGCGCATTCCGAGTTGGCCGACGAGCTCGGTTTGAAGGATTACCCGAACCTCCCCCCGGCGCAACAAGAACAACGACGACGTCGAGTCGCCTTGGAAATCCGCCGGAAGATTCAACGCGACGGCATGGGACACACCGTTCGCGATTGGGTTACGGTGTTGGCCCCGCACGTCGAAAAAGGAGATCAGGCCGGCCTGAAACGTCTGCTCGAGCGCGCGTACCGATTCGACGCCGAGGGCGGCATCCACGCCGATGACTTTCTC
>CAYVVR010000229.1:2118-6710 GCA_964454655.1 uncultured Planctomycetaceae bacterium
ATTTTCTCGACCAGGTCGACGCCGAAAAGATCGCCGACCCAGCGGCCGCCGTCGTCCGCGTGATGACCATTCACAATTCGAAAGGGTTGCAATTCGACGCGGTCATCCTTCCCGACTTGGACGGCTCGATGCTCGGAACCCGAGACCGCGTCGTGTTCCGCGAAAACGACGACGGCAGCGTCGTCGAGGTCGCCTCGCGCTACGTTCGCAGTGATCTTCAACGGCACTTACCCGAGAAGATCCAGGACGCCATCCGCTGGAAACTATCGGAAGAAATCACCGAGGCGTTCTGCGTGCTGTACGTGGCGATCACGCGGGCGGTCCGCTCGGTGACGATGCTCGTTCTTCCGACGGTCGTCAAAACCGAAGACGGCCCCCCCGAATCGATCAAGCGGCACGGCAGCGCCTCCGATTCGGCGGCGGCCGTCGTAACCTCGGCACTGGCGCCGGATGCCTTGCGCACGCCCGATACGCTGTTGTGCGAGGGTGGGGACCCGCAATGGTACCGCGATTTGCCTCAAGCGGAAGAAACGATCGACGTCTCGCCTCCGCCGGCGGCCGTGCGTTTGCAGCCTTCACGCCGTGTGCGCGAGCTGGAAGGGTTCTCGCCGTCGCACCTCGAGGGGGCGGGCGCGAAGCCTTTGCAGGCGTATTTGCAAGAACCGGCCGCAGGCGCCGTCGACCGGGGCACGTTGTTGCACGCGTGGTTCGAACAGGTGCGATTCTTGGACGAAGGCGAGCCCGACGAAGCAATGCTCCGGGAAATCGGCCGTCGGCTCGATTTTCCCGCGGAACATATCGACGACATCTTGCGTCAATTCCGCCGGATGCTCGCCCAACCGCTGATCCGCCGCGTTCTTTCCCGTAAGACGTATCGAGCCGAACCGCCCTCCGATCGGAACGAAACCAGCGCCGTCCACGCGACCGGCGATATTGCACGTCCCCGTTGGGAATTGCGCACCGAATCGGCATTCGCCGTGCGGGTAGACGACAAACTCTGTCGCGGCTCGATCGACCGATTGATGATTCTGTTCGACGGCGACCGGCGCGTCGCCGCCGACATCATCGACTACAAAAGCGACGGTGTGTCGCCCGAATCGGGCGATGCGTTCGCCGCCCGTGTCGAATTCTACCGGCCACAACTGGAAGCCTACCGCAAGGCGGCCTCGGCATGGCTGAGACTGCCGGAAGAAAAGATTTCGATGCGCCTGCTGTTCATCGGCGCACCGGCGATCGTTCGCTTGGATTGACGACAACACCGCCGTTGCACGGCCGCGCAAAAGAAAAGGCCTCAGCCACCGGAAGGCGACCAAGGCTTTGGTTGGAGGACGAACGATCGTGCCGCGTCGCCGGTCGTATGCGGTCGGTGATAAGCCTCGGCTTCCAAGAAGCCGCGTGACCACACCGTCTCCGGGACGGACATCGACGGGGCGAATAACGTAGGTGTTTGCGCTATTTACGGCAATTCGGGCGGTTCAATCGCCGGAATGTCGCCCGACAAGGCTTTCAGGAACTCGACCAGGTCTTTTTGTTGCTCGGGAGTGATCTTCGCTTCGCGAACGGTGTCGAACATCTCCGAGCGATGCGGATTGTCCTTGCCGCCGGCGGCCATCAAGGCGACGGCATCTTCCAACGTGGCGGCACTACCGTCGTGGAAGTACGGTGCCGTGTCGGCGACGTTTCGCAGCGAGGGCACCCGGAAGGCACCGGTGTCGGCATCGTCGCCGGTCACTTCTTTTCGGCCGATGTCGGGATTCTCCTTGTCCATGCCGACGCCGGCGTTGTGGTACTCGTAGCTACTGAACAACGGCGGCGTGTGGCAGTCGGCACATCCGACCTCTTCGAACAGGTTCATCCCCCGAACGGCCGCTTCCGACATCGCCGACTCGTCGCCGGCCTGGTAGCGATCGTAGGGCGAATTCCCCGCCAGAATCGTGCGTTCGAAGGCGGCCACCGCCTTGGCGAAACCGTCGGCGGTCGGCTCGGTACCGAACACTTTCTCGAATCGCTCGACGTAGCCGGGGATGCCTTTGAGCGTTTTGACCATGTCTTCCAGGGTGTTGCCCATCTCGATCGGGTTGGCTACGGGACCGACGGCCTGTTCTTCGAGCGAGGCCGCGCGACCGTCCCAGAACAGCTCGGGCGCGTAGGCCGAATTCAACACGGTCGGCGAGTTCCGATTCCCGACCTGCTTACCGATGCCCGTGCTGCTCGGCGTATGCTCGGCCCACCCCTTCTTCGGATCGTGGCACGTTGCGCACGAGATCGTGCCGTCCTTGCTCATCCGCGGATCGAAATAGAGCAGTTTTCCCAGCTCGACCTTTTCGGCGGTCATCGGGTTGTCTTCGGGAATCGGGACGGGCGGCAACCCCAACGGAACCTTGATCTCAAAAGGCGTTTCGGCCGCGCTTTCCGTCTCACTGGTTTCGGCCTCGGCCGATTCGGCAGGCGATTGCTCTTCGCTCGCTTCGGGGGCCGCCTGTTCTTCCGATTCGGCCGGTTCGGTCGCCGTTTCGGCTTCCGGTTGTTCCATGGCCGCTTCTTCGCTCGAAGCTTCCGGCGCGGCTGCTTCCGCTTCTTGGGCCGCTTCCGCCGGTTCGGCGTTCTCGGGAGCGGTCAACTCGACGGCAGGCTGTTCTTCGGCTGGAGCGGTTTCGGTCTCATCGGTCGGTTCGGCGACTTCCTCCGGTTCGGCGGGTTCTTCTTCGGGCGGCAGGCTTTCCAGCCGCCACTCGGTTTCGCCCTCGTCACCGGCGATCGCACCGGTCGACTCGACCGGCGCCTCGGCGGGCGGCGGTGCGCAACCGTTCGTCGACAACATCAGCGAAAGCCCCAGTACCGCGAACGCCGCTGCGCCCGCATTCCGCGCGAACTTAAGTGCCCACATTGCTGTCATTGCTTCACCTGTCTTTCGATCCCGGAAACGACGTGACCCGAAACTTTGTTTCCACAGCCCCGAGCGTCGTATCTGCGACGTGCGGTGCCCGTTCATTATTGGAAACCGCGATCGAAAATCAACCAATTGCCGCAGAAAGCAATCCGACAAGAGCCGGCGGCATCATCAACCAAGACACTTTCGCATCGGCCGACCTTAGAACAACCGTGGCAAGAAACCGCCGATCTTGGGGGTAAAGACAGAATAAATAGGGAACACAGAAAAGCTCTTGGGCGATCGATGCAAGTTGCGATGTACGGAGAAGTTACATCGAAAACCCAAAGGTCGTCGGGTTGTTCACTCGTTCCCCCCTAAGCGGACTAGGGTATTTCCTTTAATCAAACCGTGATTTGCTTGACTGTACGCAAGTTCCGATCTATTCTACAGTACATGTGGTCCGTCTGCGCTCGGCATGCGGGGGGAGTGTCCCCGGCATGGCCGACGGCGCTCCCAGCGAAGGATGACGGGTATGTTGGTTCTGTCGCGTAAGAAAAACGAAAGTATCGTCATCAACGACGACATTCGGATCGTCGTTGTCGACATCCGCGGAGACAAAGTCCGCCTCGGCGTGGAGGCTCCCAAAGAAGTGCCCGTCCATCGCCGGGAGGTCTTCGAAGCCATCCAGCGGAGCATGGAAAACGCGCCGAAAGATCCCGGTCCTTCGACGTGATGTTCGAGGAGAGCACGCAGGCGGAGGGCCGTCGCCCTCCGTTTTTTGTTTCTTGAAGCGGAAATCATTACCCGCGGGAGAACAAACGCGCTGGAAAGCCCGGCTCCCCCCTTGACGAAGTCGCCCGCTACCAGCTATATATTTAAGTCTTTCGCACCGGGAACTGTTGCGGTGCGTAACGGCCCCGTCGTCTAGCCAGGTTAGGACACAGGCCTTTCAAGCCTGCAACACGGGTTCAAATCCCGTCGGGGTCATCTGGGTGTTTTGCACTAGTTCGCAATCACCCGCAAACTCCTGCACAGAGCCGACTTCCGTCAAACTGGCGGAGTCGGCTTTCTGCGTTTTTCCACCTGTTTCCGCCGTGTGCTGCGCCGCTTTTTGCGCCGCCTTCTCGTAGTCGGAATCAAGCACTTGGAGATAGTGGCGGTTGGCCACGTCACGGCTGTTTCCCATCCACGCACACACCACATGCGACGGAAAACGTTGCTCCAGGTCTGTTTGTCGCGACGCCCGCAGATTGTGCCACAGCCTCGGCCATTGTTTGACACCCGCCCGTTTGATTGCAGCCAACAACGGCTTGCGCAGGGCCGCCGACGATATGCGCCGCAACTTCGGTAGGATGTACGTTTCGCCTTCAGAAGCCCGCTCAAACGCCTCCTGAAGCGGTTCGACCAGCTCGGGGAACAAAGGGATAACTCTCGCTTCGTGGCCGTAGCGTTCCGTTTTCGGGCTCGGAACGCGGACCCGTTTGCGCTCCCAGTTCACACAATCCCAAGTCAGCTCCCGTGGCTCACTGATCACTCGCAGCCCGCCCCACCGTGCCAAGACGAACAGTAGCCGCAAGTCGGGATCGCCGATTTCCGCAAGCACGCGCCGGGCGTCGGCCTCGGAGATGTAGCTTAGGTTACCCGTAGCAAGGGCCGCCGTGGGAACGACTTCGAACGGATTGCGCCTTATCAGTTCATGCCGGACGGCATAGCGGAACCA
>CAYVVR010000230.1:0-6705 GCA_964454655.1 uncultured Planctomycetaceae bacterium
CTACCGGCGGCATCGAATACGAGCGGTTCGCCGTCGGGCCACAACCGTTCGTGCATGCCGGCGAGCACCTCGGCATTCGGAAGAACCGGTTCCGAAAGTGTCACCATCGCCAACGCGACATCTCGACTCATCAGTGCACCTCAAAAAACAGGCCCCGCTTTCGAGAAACCAGAATCTGAACCGGCCCCCTTCTCCACCAAGAGGCAGCCGCTCGCTTTCGCTTTCCCGGCTGCTATTTGCCGCCTCCATCGGCGCAATCGATGCCCGCGGCCCGGCTTGATCGGCACAACCGACAATCTCTGCGGCACGCACCGCCCCGTGAATGGGGAGCGATCGATCATGCCGATACAAAGGAAGGGCGTCGTTGTGGTCGATCTCGGTTCGTTTTGAGATCGCGACTTTCCCCACTTGCGATGGAATTGTAGACTTCCCCGATCGGGGGTGCAATGCCCTAAAGATGCCTATCCGCCGTTTGCCCCCCAACAGAGCTAACACGTAGGCGGTCCACACCGAGCGAGGACATCGACGTGAAGATTCAATTCCTAGGCGCCGCCCGCCAAGTTACCGGTTCGCAGTACTATCTCCAAGCCGGCCGCAGCCGCATCCTCGTCGATTGCGGCATGTTCCAAGAGCGGCAATTTCAGGGACGCAACTGGGAACCCAGCCCCATTCCGCCGCGTGAGATCGATGCGGTGGTGCTCACCCATGCACACTTGGACCACTGCGGCCTGATCCCCAAGTTGGTCAAAGAGGGCTTTCACGGCAAAATCTACTGCACCGCGGCCACGGCCGATTTGACCGAGATCATCTTACGCGATTCGGCCCACATCCAAATGGAAGATGCCGCGTACAAGAAAAAGCGGCACCGCAAAGAAGGCCGCAAGGGCAAATACCCCGAAGTACCGCTGTACACGACCGACGACGTCGAACTGTCGTTGCCTGCGCTGCGGGGCGTCGAATACGAACAGCCGGTCGAGATCAGCGACAGCATTACCGTGCGGTTTTTCGATGCCGGGCATATTCTCGGCTCGGCCCTGTTGTGCGTCGCCGTCAAAGAAAACGGCGCCGCAAGACGAATCGTCTTCTCGGGCGACCTAGGGCAGCACGATCGACCAATCATTCGCGACCCGACCGATCTGCACAAGGCCGACTACATCATCACCGAATCGACGTACGGCGACCGCGACCACAATCCGACCGCTCCGATCCAAGACCAACTGGCTTCGGTGGTGAACGAGACGCTGGCTCGCGGCGGAAACGTGGTCATCCCCGTCTTTGCCGTCGAGCGGGCGCAAGAATTGCTGTATCACTTCAGCCGCCTGTACCACGAAAACCGCATGCCTGCCGTTCCGGTGTACCTCGACAGCCCCATGGCGGTGCGGGTCACCGACGTCTTCCGCCGACACAAAGAATGCTACGACGAAGAAATGCGGCGATTGATCGACTCCGACGAGTCGCCGTTGAACTTTCCGACGCTCAAGTTGGTGTCGTCGGTCGAAGAATCGAAACGGATCAACGAGCAGCGGGTTCCATCGATCATCATGGCGACCTCGGGCATGTGCACCGCAGGACGCATCAAGCATCATCTCAAGCACAACATCGTGCGGCCCGAATCGACGTTACTGTTCGTCGGGTATCAGGGACGCGGCACCTTGGGTCGGCAAATCTTGGAAAAGAACCGCGAAATCCGCATTCACGGCAAGATGTGGCCGCTTCGCGCCCGCGTCGAACAGATCAGCGGGATCTCCGGTCATGCCGACCGCACCGGCCTGCTGGCGTGGCTGCGTAAGTTCGGCAACACGCCTCGCCAAGTGTTCGTCACCCACGGCGAAGAATCGTCGGCCTTGGCGTTCGCCGAACAGGTGCGCAACGAATTCCAGTGGCAAGTGTCGGTACCGGAATACCTCGACGAAGTCGTCCTCGACTGATTCGGCAACCGCAAGCCCCTCGCTGTCGCGGCGGAACGCCGTCGGCGAAGCGGTGCGTCCCTCGTCTCGCCGCAACGCCGGGAGTATAATCCCATCCACTTCCTCGGCCTGCCGATCGCCGTCTCGACCGGCGGGCCGGATATCGCCGACCTTCCGCGCATTCCCACCGAAAGGGCACAATCACGATGAAGTATCGCACGTTTCAAGCCGGAAACGTCTCCGTCTCCGAGATCGGTATCGGTACGTGGCAACTCGGCGGGACCGAATGGGGCGACGTGCCCGAGGACGAGGCCCTCGATACGTTGCGGGCAGCCGCCGACGCCGGAATCACCTTCATCGACACCGCCGACATCTACGGGATGGGACGCAGCGAAAGCCTGATCGGGCGGTTTCTCAAAGAGCGTTCCGACCGCGACCGGTTTTTCGTGGCGACGAAGCTCGGGCTTCGGCCCGATCCCGGTCGGCCGCACAACTTCGAACGCAAGTGGGTATTTCAACACACGGAAGATTCCCTTCGCCGCCTCGGTGTCGATGCCCTTGATCTCACCCAAACGCATAGTTTGCCCTTAGAGGTCATGCGCGACACGGGGCTGTTCGATCATCTGCGTGAATTGAAGGAACAAGGGAAAATCAAGAACTTCGGGGCCAGCGTCGAGAGCATGGACGAAGCGTTGTTCTGTCTCGACGTCGAAGGTTTGGCTTCTCTCCAGATCATCTTCAACATCTTCCGGCAAAAGCCGATCGACGTGCTGTTCGACAAGGCGAAAGCCAAAGGTGTCGGACTGATCATTCGCTTGCCGTTGGCCAGCGGTCTGTTAGCCGGAAAGTTCACCCGCGACACGCAATTCGCCCCCAACGACCATCGCAACTTCAATCGCAACGGCGAGAAGTTCAACGTCGGCGAGACGTTCGCCGGTTTGCCGTTCGAAAAGGGGCTCGAGCTGGTCGAAGAGATTCGGCCGCTGGTCCCGCCGAACATGACGATGGCCCAATTCGCCCTGCGTTGGTGCCTCGATTTCGACGCCGTGCTGACGGTCATCCCCGGCGCGCGGCGTCCCGACCAGGCCCGCGACAACGCAGCGGCAAGCGACTTGCCGCCTCTTTCCCCCGAAACTCACGAAGCGTTGCGGCGATTGTACACCGTGAAGACGGCCGCCTTCATCCGCGGAAAATATTGACCCGCCGCACGCCCGGCGAGAATCAGCCCGAACAGGTCACGTCGGAGCGGTCTTTCGCCATCACGATGCGCCGTCCCCCGGCCTCGAAGGCGACGTGGTCCATGTAACAGCGAATCAGGTGCAGACCGCGACCACGAGGATACTCGATGCGGTCGGGGTGCGTCGGATCGGGAACCTCCTCGGGGCGAAAACCGGTGCCTTCGTCCTCGATTTCTATCCGAACTCGGTTCGGCGCAAGCTCGACGGCAATGCAAACCGACTTGCTCGGATCCTTGCGATTTCCGTGCTCCACGGCGTTGGAAATCGCCTCGGTCAACGCCAAGTGCACGGCGAAGATATCCCGTTCCGCCCATCCCTGTCGACGCAGGTGAGCCAGAATTTCATCGACGATCGGCAGGGCATCGGCAAGGGTACCGGGAATCGTCCACCGACGGCCCCATACAGCCGATTCGCCCGCCATCCGAGTGCACCCTCGATGTTGCAGAAAAGACGATCGCACGAACCGCCGATTCAGAACGCGGCCAAGGCGTCGGCCTCGGTCGGATAGATGTCGAACACCGCGTCCAATTGCGTGATCGTGAAGACCTCCATGATCGCCGGTTGAATGCAGCAAAGCTTCAACACGCCGTCATGGGCCTTCACCTTTTTTTCGAGCGACATCAACTGCCCCAACATGCCGCTCGAAAGGAAATCGACGTTGGCGAAGTTCAACAACAGCTTCTTCCGGCTTTCTTGCTCGACCAACCGGAACAACTCGTAAGCCAACTCTTGGATGCTCAGGTCTTCGATGATCTTGCGATCTTTGAAATGGACGACCGTCACGTCGCCGGAATCGTGCAGCTCGATGTGACGCAAATCTGTCATGGATCGAAACTCCGTGGAATCGGGTAACGGCAACCGCCGTATGAGTGGCTTACGATGTCGGTCGCGTTCGATATCCGCACTCCGGCGGGTCTCGGAAGCCGTTCCACGATGTATCTCCGCTGTGTCGAATGCGCTTCCTCGACCGGGTGGATCGATCCCGACCGTAGAATTCGATTATCCCCGCAGCCGGGGTGCTCGGTCAACGGTGCGCCGAAATTCGACGCGTCGAAAAACCCGTTTGAACGGCAACGTCCCCGCGGAACGCGAAGATCGATCGCTGGCCGCCACGAGAGCCGTGCGAACGATGCGTCCGCGAAACGGCACGTTCTCATCTTAGAACCGTTCCGATGGGCGTCAAGAGACCGTCCGAAAGAGCCCCGTCGCGGGCGTACGCTCGCCCGCGTATATCTCGAGAGAGAATCGCAAAGTCGAATCGCAGCTACGGCGTCGGTTCCGCCGGCAAGGGCACGTCGGCGATCGAATTGCTGATCACCGCCCGCTGAATCAACAGATAGTTCGTGCCCTGGAACTCGGTGATCGTCCCGGTTACCGTCCAATGGCCGACGGTGGGATTGTCTTGCAACGTGCGAGCGATGCGATCGAGATTCAGATTTTCCAAGACGACGAAGCGACCGCCGTTCTCGTCCGCAAAGAAGGTGTAGCGTTCACCGGTCTTGCGGAAAACGCCCGGCGTGTCGCGAAGCACCGTCCCCTCGCGAAACTGAGCTTGCGGTGTTTCGATGACGCCTTCGGGCTCTTCGAGTTTCGTGTACGAAGGCCGAATTTGCCAATAGGGCGACTTGGCCTCCTCCGACCAGGCGACCACACCGGCGCCGAAGACGAGCACGAAAACGAGCGTCCGCACCAGCACACGCTGCCCCCTGCGCATGGTTTCCCTCCTTCTTTCGGCAAACGGCGAAACGTTCGTTCGAGTCGTTGACATGATCGGCTACTCGGGCACAACGCGGGCGCAATCCCTCCGTTGAAACCCTAGGTCACGGTTTTCACCCAAGACCGAACAGAAAGGCCGATTTCCCGACACCGATGTCGCCCGCAGGCAACACGTGCTGCGCAAAACGTTTCCGAAAGACGACGCCCGCGTGTTCTGAACCGCCGCCCCATCTCGCCGTAAACAAAAGCCAATTCACCACTTACAACACGCCCTGGCCGTTTGAGACGGGCGCGGCGCTCCGCTTGCAACCTTGTCGGAAGCGGACCCGGCGGCCGAATCGCTGCGAACGATCGGACGGTCGCCGTCTCTTCTTACCCCATCATCGGGCTGGTTTCTCATGCATTCCGACCGGAACGAATTGCTGCGCATCTTGGTCGTCGGAGGTTTCATCCTGCTGGGGCTGGCGGTCGCAGCGTGGATCGGTAGCGTATTGGCCCATGGTGAGATGACGTTCACAAAGCCCGCCCACGGTGCCGAACCCGCCTCCAAAGCGTCTGACTTGTACACGATCGTGCACACGAAAGACGGTCGCGTGCTGGCGGGCGTGATCGACGGCGGCACCGACTCGGAACGCTTGGCGGTGCGCAGCCGCGACGGCTCGATCACGCTGGTCCGTTACGTCGCTTGGGACGACATCGTCTCGGTCACATCGCCCGATCTCGTCGAAGCGCCCGTCACCGGAACCGCGTTTCGCGAAACTCTCGCGCAAAACGGCTCCCCGATCGTTCGGCGCGGTGCCGACGTTCCCCCCTCGGTCACGGTGCGCCGTCATCTCCCCGATTCGCCCGAAACGACGGCAAGCTTCGTTTCGGCAACGGGGCCTTCGGAAGACGACGCCGCGACGTTTCGGCCGCCTCAGGTTCGATACATCGAGGCGACGGCCGACTTGGGACGTTACGATCCACAGCTCGATCGGGACGAATTGGCCGTCGTCCTCTACACCTACGATGCCGACGATCGCCCCTGTACCGCCGAAGGCACCCTCACTGCAGAACTGACGGTCTACCGGGCCGATCGCGGCTCGCTGCGATCGCGTCTCCCCGAAACGCTGCGTTGGACCGTACCGATCGCGACAAAAGATTTTCGCTTCGGCAGTACCACCGTGCGACTACCGTTCCCGAAGCATTTCGAACCGCGCAATCACGCCACGTACGGGCGTCTGGCGTTGTCGCTGACCGTGCCGGGAGGGGGCGTGTATCGTACGGTCGTCACCGGGGTTCGCCTTCAACGCTTCGACCCCGTCGCCGACGAAGAGCAACTACGAAGGTACTAGAATCGTCCGTCGCCGGTGCCGTTAACCGGTACGAGGCAACAGCCAACTGTACAAGAGCATCACCGATGCGATAGACAACGCACAATGGGCCAGCCAGTCGGGCGGTTGGAACTTGAAGGGAGGCGTCGGCAACGGACTGCCCGTCGCTGCCGACACGGCCTCGCTCGTCGCCGCCACGGGATGCCCCGTCTTCTCGGCCAAGATCTTCGTAGCCTCGGGAGTGAGCACGACCGAATCGAGAAACTTCACTTCCAACCCGAAAAACAACAGCAACATTCCGGCGACGAAATAGTGGTG
Organism: uncultured Planctomycetaceae bacterium; assembly: GCA_964454655.1. Classification (GTDB taxonomy): domain Bacteria; phylum Planctomycetota; class Planctomycetia; order Pirellulales; family Thermoguttaceae; genus CAYVVR01. Next base: position 6,493 of record CAYVVR010000230.1, read on the forward strand.
ACGCGAAAGTTGCATTGCGATTTCTCCTTTTCACCCGGTTCACGTCCGATCCGACAATGACGATCGGCAGGGTGTTTCGTGTCGTAACGATTGGCACGCGTAAGCCGCCCTCGCAGCCTCGACCTTGCGCTGCGCAAGGCATCTTCATCTTCATACATCGGACGGATCATGTCCGCCCGATCGACCGTTTGCGGTCGTGAAGCCGGAGAAGCC
>CAYVVR010000231.1:0-6703 GCA_964454655.1 uncultured Planctomycetaceae bacterium
AGAGCACCAGCTCGACAAGCTGGGGGTCGCAGGTTCGAGTCCCGCATCGCCCACTCGATTGGATGCTCCCAATAGCAAACCCCGGCACAAGCCGGGGTTTTTGCTTTTCTTGGCTTCGGCCGGCGGCGTGTTTTTCCCGCCTAGGGATATCTCGATCGGGGCATCCCCGACGGGTTCACGCGGCGTCGCCCTCTTCGGGAATAAGAAAACTCAGATGATGGGCCGCGTGGATGAGCTGAAGACGGTCGGAGGTCGCCCGGTCGAGGTTTCCGAACACCGGGTTCGCGTGCAGCTTCCCCTGATGGTCGCGATAGCGCTTCGCGGCTTCGATCAAGTTGCGGACGGCTTCGGCGTCATCGCCCGGTTCGCCGGGCAACAGGCTTTCCGGCACGCGAACCCCCTCGGCCAATTTGCCCGTCTTGAGAATGCGTCGCAAGATCAACGGAGCCAGCAATCGCACGTACCACGGGATCTTGCCGGAGGGGTATCCCTCGACCGGTCCCCGAAAAAATATGGCCAAATGATCGCAGACCTGGGCCAACGTCCAGTTCCCTTCGCGCCGGTAACCACGGGCAAGTAGCGATTCGACGTCGGCAATCATCTCGTCGATCGTCGAAAAGGCCAGTTCGCGCCGTGCCATGTCTCACCTCCTTTTGCGGTGAAGCCGATCGTGCCTTCCTACCGCCCTAATCATAGGAGGCCGGGCCAGGGAAATCGGCCATCCCGCCCCCGGTGGCTCCGTCGCATCGAACGCGAGGAGATCGTCGTACGTCGCGGCCTGGGCAGTAACCCGCGACACCGCGGACCGCCTCCGCGCGTTTCAGACTTTGCCTTCGCCTACCAAGCGGGCGAAATGCTCGAACGATCGATCGTAGGTCGCCTCGGCATCGGCCGGAAAGCAACAGGCGGGCAACTGACGCGAACGCAAATGGTACTGCAAACAATCGCAGCAAATCCCCTTGCGGGCGCAGGGTTCATACGAGCAATTGCACAGCGATTTGTTTCGATCTTTTTTGCATTCCATACGGCAAACCTCCCTAAGTGAAATCGTTGCGGCAATCTTCCCTCGGCACTCCCTCGTCGATTGTGTTCGATGCTGCCGCAGCCCACAACGCCCCCTCGCGCCGAACCGCACGACGCGGAGATCTACAGCAGGTGACGGGCTTTGATGTCGAGATAGCGATTGACCAACGCCGTGGTCAGATCCTCCGGGAACACGTCCAACACCAGCGCCCCCTCGTGCTGAAGATCGACGAGCAGTTGATCGCGCCAAGCCAGCATCCACCCGGCGGCTGCCGCCGACCACAGATCGTGCCCGCTTTCGACGTAGCGTTCCACCGGTGCAAACAGCGCACGGTTTCGCAGCAAGACGCCCAAAGGCAGGTGCCGTCCGTGCGCGTGCTTCAAATGCCCCTTGACGGCCTCTGCGTTCACTTCGTCGATCACATTGGTAATCAACACGACCAAGGATCGCTTTCGCACCCGGTAGTTCAATTGCTGAAACGCCAGATCGTATCGCGATTCGACCATCTGAGGAAACCGGTCGAACGAGGCGTGCAGCAAGCGGTTCAACTGCTTCATTCCCGACCGGGGCGGAACGAAGCTGTGGACTTCGTTGGAAAAGCACATCAGCCCGACCTTGTCGTGCCGATTGAGCGCCACATACGAAAGCATCAACATTGCGTTGAGCGCGTGATCCAGCAACGTCAAGCCGCCGTCCTCGTTCGTCATCATCCGGCCGCAGTCGACCAAGAAGACAACCTGCTGACTTTGGCTGCTTTGAAAGTCTTTGACGGTCAGTTTTCGTCGTCGGGCGGTGGCCTTCCATTCGATGTGCCGGTAATCATCGTCGATCGTGTAATCGCGGAGTCGTTCGAATTCGTGATCTTGCCCCACGCGGCGATGCCGCCGCACGCCCAACAGGTTCAGTCGATCACGCCGCGCGAGAATCGCGTATTCGCCGAGCTGCTTCAAATCGGGATACACGTGCAGTTCACTTTCGACGGGCAATTCGATCTGCCGAAACCACAAGCCGGCAAGACCTTGGATCCGCAGATGCACCGGCCCGAGCGTAAATGCCCCGCGACGTTCCGGACGCAGCGTGTACTCCACGATCACCCGCGACCGCGGCGGCAAGATTTCGCGGAACTCTTCGGTATCGGGCTTCAACACCACATCGACGCCGTCGCGAACGTGTACCGACAAGCGTCGCTGCGAACGGTTGATCAACACCAGACGCACATCGTGGCGTTTTCCCAGCGAGGCGACACGAACGACGGTGCGTTCCACCTCGGGCCGGGGAGTGGCCAACAAGGCAGCCAAGCTCGCCCCCATGACGATCGCCCACAGGCCGTCGCACGCCCAAACGACCGGCCACATTCCATCGCCCGCCAACAGGGCGAGCGACACCGTCGCCGGTACGAGTGCCGAAAGGACACCGGCCCGCGACGGATACACGCGCCAAATCCACGCCGCCGCCGCTAGCGGCACGACGACCGCCGACAATTGCAACAGCGTCGCGAGAAACGGCGTCACAACCGCGGTACCTCCACCGACTGAATCAAGCGGCCCAAGACGTCGTCGGTCGAATAGCCTTCGACTTCGGCTTCGGGCGTGAGGATGACGCGGTGTCGTAGGGCCGGCAATGCCAAATCGACGACATCGTCGGGAACGACGAAGCTGCGTCCACGGAAAGCGGCCAGCGTCTTCGCGCCTTGCAGCAAGGCCAACCCCGCCCGGGGTGAAGCCCCCATGTAGATCGTCGGCCAGTTGCGCGTCTTGCGCACCAACGTATTGATGTAGTCGATCAACTTGGCATCGACGAATACGTCGCCGACGGCCTCGGTCAGGGACACAATTTCGTCCGGCGACGTAACGACCTCGAGCGACTCGAGTCGCTTGTCGAGTTCCTCGCGGACGCCGTGCATCATCAAGATGCGGGCTTCTTCGGCTTCGTCGGGATACTCGACCGACAACTTCAACATGAAGCGGTCGAGCTGCGCCTCGGGCAGACTGTACGTCCCTTCCGATTCGATCGGGTTTTGCGTGGCCAACACGACGAAGGGACGGTCGAGCCGATGCGTCGTCCCCTCGACCGTCACGCAATACTCTTGCATGACCTCCAACAATGCGGCGTGCGTTTTCGCCGGTGAGCGGTTGATCTCGTCGGCCAGCAGGATGTTCGTGAACACCGGCCCGGGCCGAAATTCGAACTCCTGCGTCTTCATGTTGAAGATCGGTGCGCCCGTGATGTCGGAGGGCATCAAGTCGGCCGTGAATTGAATGCGGGAAAAGCGACACCCCAATACGCGTCCCAACGTACGCACGAACAGCGTCTTACCCAAACCGGGAACACTTTCGATCAGGACGTGTCCGCCGGAAAAAAGCGCCGTCAACGTGCCTACGACGAGCTCGTCTTGCCCCACGAACAGACGTCGAATTTGGGTCGTCAATTGGACGAACACCTCGTGCATGCGGCGCACGATGGGCAGCTCTTTCTCGCCGTCGGCGCCGTTCCACGACACGTCGCCCAGCCCGGCCGATCCCCTCGACACGCCATCTTGCGTCGCGGAAGGAGCCGTTGAAGCACCTTCGGTGGCACCGAAAGGCGTCGCAGGAGCCGAGGGCGTTTCATTTCCGGAGAATTGCGGAGGCTGGGCCGCAGGCTGCGTGCCGGCGGGCGCTGCGCCCGCTTGCCTCAACGTCGGCAACAGCGCGGCGACGGTTTGCCATTGCGGCATCCCTTCCCGCCACACCAGGTCGCTTCCCCCCAACGTGCCGTCGCTGATCAACCGCCGCAATTCTTCCTCGGTCACCGGCCCGAAACGTTGCTGATTCTTGGCGTAGTACCATGACGCCATCGATAACGCCTCCGCGGGGCACGATCCCGGCGCGAGCCGTCATCCGGACGATGAAACGAGCAGCCCGCACCCTCAGGACGAATCTACACAACACGTCCTGCTAGGATAGCACAAACCGACCGTTGGAGGGAGTTCCGGCCACCGAATTTGCCTTTACCCGCTTGTGCAGGCGGTTCGACAAGGGCCCGATATTTGCAATCAATAACGCGGGGTCGGCGGGCGATAGTGAGTGATGTCGATCGAGCGGAACCAGTCGATCGTCTTCGCCAGTCCTTCACGAAGCGGGGTCTTCGGCTCCCAGCCGAGTTTCTCTTTCGCCAACGAGATATCGGGCTTGCGACGGGTGGGATCGTCAGGCGGCAACGGTTTGTGAACGATTTTCGACTTGGCACCGGTCAACTCGATCACCAGCTCGGCCAACTCGAGGATCGTGAACTCACCCGGATTCCCCAAGTTCACGGGCCCCACGAAATCCTCTTCGTTCTCCATCATGCGGATGATTCCTTCGACCAGATCGTCCCGGTAACAGAACGACCGGGTTTGGCTGCCGTCGCCGTAGATCGTGATATCTTCACCGGCGAGCGCCTGGCGGATGAAATTCGAGACGACGCGCCCGTCGAAAGGATGCATCCGCGGACCGTACGTGTTGAAGATGCGCACGATGCGGACCTCGACGCCGTTCATGCGGTAATAGTCCATGAACAACGTTTCGGCCGCTCGTTTTCCCTCGTCGTAACAGGCCCGAACGCCGATCGGGTTGACGTTCCCGCGGTACGACTCGGGTTGCGGATGGACTTCGGGATCGCCGTAGATCTCGCTGGTCGACGCCTGGAGCACGCGAGCGCGGCAGCGTTTGGCCATCCCCAACACGTTGATGGCGCCCATCAGCGACGTCTTCATCGTCTTGATGGGGTTGTACTGGTAATGCCCGGGTGCCGCGGGACACGCCAGATTATAGATCTCGTCGACTTCCAAAAAGATCGGCATCGTGATGTCGTGCCGAATCAACTCGAAATTGGGGCATTGGAGCAAATGCTCGACGTTCGATTTCTGGCTGGTGAAGAAGTTGTCGAGGCAAATCACGTCGTGCCCCGCCTCGACCAACCGTTCACACAAGTGCGATCCGAGGAATCCGGCTCCACCCGTCACCAAGATGCGTTTGATCTGCGACACGATCGGTATGCTCCAATTGCCTTCGTTCCGCTGGTATTGCGTCCGAATTTCGATGCGGACGGCAAGCTCGGCGCCGCCTGCATCATCCCACGCCGCCGGCCACCGGCTCGCCGTTTCCGATCGTAAGGTACGTGGCTACCTTTTCCAAGAGGTACTCACGGCGGATCGGCTTGGTCAGAAAATCGTTGCAACCGACGTCGAAACAGCGCCGCCGAATGTCGCCGGTCGTCGTCGCCGTCAAGGCCACGATCGGCTTTTCGTAGGCCAACGCGCGGATGCGTTGCATCGCCTCGATGCCGCTCATGTGCGGCATCTGCAAATCCATCAACACCAGGTCGAACGGAGTTTGGCGGTTCTCGGCCACCAAGGCCACAGCCTTGCGTCCGTCGGTCGCCTCGATCACTTCCAGCCCGGCCTTTTCCAGGATGGTGCGAATCAGGCGCCGATTGTCGGGCGAATCTTCGGCCAGCAAAACACGTCCTTCGAGCCGGGCGAAGCGTCGCTTCGATTCGCTGCCGACCAGGCCGCCGCGGGTCGCCAAGGCCTCTTCGGGCGAGAGCAACCGCACGTCGTCCAAACGGCCCGCCGCCACGATGACCGTAAACGTCGAGCCTTGTCCCGGTTCGCTTTCGACCTCGATCGTGCCGCCCAGCAACTCTGCCAAACGCCGGCTGATCGCCAGTCCCAGTCCGGTTCCGCCGAACTTACGAGAGGTTGAAGTCGCCGCTTGGGCGAAGGGACGAAACAGCGTCGACAATTGCTCGGCGGCGATTCCGATACCGGTGTCGGACACGCGAAACGCCATCCGCGGATTCCCACCTGCCGAGTTTTCTACCGCCAAGGTGATCGTCACACCGCCTTGGTGGGTGAACTTGATCGCGTTGTCGACCAGATTGATGAGGATCTGCCGCAGCCGCAAGGGATCGGTCTGGATCGTACGCGGAATCGGCCCGTCGACGGCCAATTCGAGCTTCAAGCCGCGACGTTCCGCCCTTGCCCGCAACAGGTCGCACACCTCGGCCGCCAAAGCCATGGGCGAAACGGCAACGCGCTCGACGTTCAATCGCCCCGCTTCGAGTTTCGACAAATCGAGGAAGTCGTTGATCAGTTGCAACAGGTATTCGCCGTTGCGGTAGATGATCTTGGCGGCCTCGGCCGTCTTCGGTTGTGATTCCGGACCTTGGACGTTTTTCGGTTCGGAGAGCGCCTCGTCGATCATCTCGGCGTATCCGATGATGGCCGTCAACGGCGAGCGCAGTTCGTGGCTGATATGCGCGAGGAAATTACTCTTTTCTTCCGCCGCGCGGCGGATCTCGGCGGCCGATCGGGTCAGTTCGATGTTCGCTTTCCGCAACGCCTGCGTGTATCGCCGCAGTTGACGCTGTCCCGTCTTTTCGGCCGTGCAATCGCTGAAGTTGATCAGGTAACAGTTCGTTCCTTCGAGCTTCAATCGCGACACGTGCACGCGCAAGTGGCGCACGCGGCCGTCTTTCGTGCAAGAATCGATGCGGGCCTTCAGGGCCTTTCGTCGTTGCAAGCGGCGTTCGACTTGTTCCAATCCGCGATATACCCACGACGAGACGAAACAACGGATGGGACGCCCCAGCAGCTCTTCCCTTTCGTAGCCGTGAATTGCAGCCGCCGCCGGATTGATATCGACGATGCGATAC
>CAYVVR010000232.1:0-6702 GCA_964454655.1 uncultured Planctomycetaceae bacterium
GGCTTGGGGGTCGAACTGAAAGCCGAAGACGGGGCGTTGGTGATCGTCCGCGTGATTCCCGGTAGTCCGGCCGAGGCCGCGGGCATCCGCGCGCAGGATCGCATCATTTCGGTCGACGGCCGCACGACCGCCGAGCTTTCCACCGATCAAGCCGCCGATATGCTTCAGGGGCCCGAGGGATCGCGCGTGCAATTGGGCGTCGTGTCGCCCGGTGCCGAGCCGCGGATCGTCACCGTCGAGCGACGTCGCGTCGACGTTCCCAGCGTGACCGATGCGAAAATCGTCGATCCGGCGACGGGCACGGCCTATCTGAAGATCACGTCGTTCCAGCGGACGACCGCCCACGATTTGGAAACCGCCTTGTGGGACCTGTACCGCAAGGGGATGCGGTCGCTGATCATCGACTTGCGAGGAAACCCGGGCGGATTGCTGGTAGCCGGTGTCGAAGCCGCCGACAAGTTCATCGAAAGCGGCGTCGTCGTCACGACCCAGGGACGCAACCGGCAAGAGAACTTCACCTACACCGCCAACGAGGCGGGAACGTGGCGGGTGCCGTTGGTGGTGATCATCGACCGCGACAGCGCCAGCGCCGCCGAAATCTTCGCCGGGGCGATCCACGATCATGGGCGAGGCACGATCGTCGGCACACGCAGCTACGGCAAAGGCTCGGTCCAGGGCATCTTTCCCTTGGCCGACGGTACGAGCGGCTTGCGACTGACGACCGCCAAGTTCTATTCGCCCAAGGGGCATCCGTACAGTCACGTAGGCGTGAACCCCGATTTGTTGGTGCGGACGGCTGCGCGGCCGATCGACGGTTGGCAACCGGCCGGCAGTAATCCGTCGGAAGGATCGCCCGCTCGCGACGTCATGCTCGAGGCCGCCGTGAACGCGGCGAGGCAATTGACCGCCCAGCGAAGCACCGGCGCTCGCTGAATCGTCGCAGGCAACACCTGTGTTGCAGGCCGGGCCGCGGTTGTCTGTCCGGAGACCATCTTCGACGCCCGCGCGCATTCGCGAGCGAAGTCGCGACACACGTCTTTTCGCCGGTATCATTCTTCGTCTCGTTCCCGCGTCCCCCAAGCGGGGCAAGTTTTGCCCCAAAAGTGCGCCGAATATCGCACCGGAACGCTACAATGAGATCGTGACGCGCATGCCCGGATACGGCGCAAACGAGCCGAACGACGGCTCTCACTTCGAGCGGAGCGCAGGACCGACACGATGAAGATCGAACGACTGGGGCCGTATCGACTGGTCCGAAAACTCGGCCGGGGCGGTATGGGAACGGTGTTCGAGGGCATTCACGACGAAACCGGCGAACCCGCCGCCGTGAAGATGCTCTCGTTCAACCTCGCCGAAGAAGAAGATTTCCGCGCGCGGTTTGAGACCGAGATCGAAACGCTCAAGAAGTTACGGCATCCGAACATCGTCCGCTTGCTGGGGTTCGGTGAACAGGACGGCATCTTGTTTTACGCGATGGAGTTGGTCGACGGCCCCAGTTTGGAAGACGAGATCCGACGCGGCCGCGTTTTTCATTGGCGGGAAGTGCTCGACTTCGGCATTCAGATCGGCCAGGCGCTGCGACACGCGCACGACCGAGGCGTCATTCACCGCGATATCAAGCCCGCCAACTTGCTGTTGGCTTCCGACTCGACCGTCAAATTGTCGGACTTCGGTATTGCGCGGCTGTTCGGCAATACGCGACAAACGGCGGCGGGTAGCGTGTTGGGGACGATCGAGTACATGTCGCCCGAGCAAGCGGCCGGAGTGCGCGTCGATCCTCGCTCCGACTTGTACAGCCTCGGCGGTGTGTTGTATGCGCTGTTGGCCGGGCGACCGCCGTTTCGCGCCAAAGTGTTCGCCGAAATGCTCCGCAAGCATCGGTCGGAGATTCCCGAGCCCGTTCGCCGGTACGCCCCCGACGTGCCCGCCGAATTGGAACGCGTCATTGCCGAACTGTTGGCCAAGAAACCGGAAGATCGCGTGGCGAATGCGCTGTTGTTGACGCGCCGACTTCAGGCGATGAAACACGCCCTTTCGCCGGAGCGGTTGGAAAAGCTGGCCGAAAGCCGACGCGAGGCGCTCGAGCACCAATTCGAAGAGCTCGATCCCTCGAAAGGCCCGCTCACCTTCGGCGTGCCCGGCGAACGCGCGAGCCCGAACCCCGATGCCGAACCGACCCTCGAAGTGCCCGACAAAGCCGATTCGCCGGAAGCGACGCTCGAAACGTCGTTCTTACGCAAACTGGCCGACGCGGGCGAGCTCGACGTCGATCGTCCCACGGGCGAGTTCGTGACCGAGGTGGGGGACGACGCGAGGGATGCCGCACCGGAAGCCACCTGTCCCGACGCGACTTCGGTAGCCGACGAGGCGCCCGACGATGCAGCGACTTCGGCGGCCGATCAAGCGACGCCGAAACAGGCCTCCGACACCGTCGCACCCGGCGAAAAAGAAGATGGTGCCGACACCGGCGGTTCGAAGCGGTCGAGCTCCTCGCGATTCGTCGTCGTCACCGAAGAAGACTTGGATCGTTTCGAGGTCGAGCCGATCGAGAAGACGCCGATCTTTTCGCTTCGCACGGGCGTGCTCGTTGCCGGGCTGGTTGCCATTGCGGCGTTCGTCTGGTACATGCTCCAGCCGGTCGACGCCGATACGCTTTACGAACGCATTCAAACGCAGGTGGCCGACCACAGTGAAACCTCGTTGTTGGCCGCCGAAGAAGACATTACCGATTTCTTGAGCCGCTTTCCCGGTGATCGCCGTGTTCCGTTGCTGCGAGAATATGCGTCAGAAATCGAGTTGATCCGCCTGGAACGCCGGCTTCAGTTCCGCCTGCGGCACGAAATGACCAACCAGGTGGTCAGTCCGATCGAGCGAGACTATCTCGACGCCTTGCGACTGGCCGAGGAACAACCCGAAGAGGCGATCGAGAAATTCCGGGCGTTGATCGACCTGTACGGTACGCGTGCCGCGCCGGAAGGCTCCGCATCGACGGACGACGAACCGCGGCCGTTGCCGACCACACCGCGCGAGCGATGCGTCGAACTCGCTCGGCGCCGCCTCGAGATGCTCGAACAACAGCTCGAGCCGGTGTTGGCCTCGCATCGCGAAATGATCGTCAAGCGACTGGACTACGCCGATTCGATCGCCGACGCGCATCCGCTCGAAGCGGCGAAGATCCGTCGCGCGGTCGTCGAATTGTACGGCGAACGTTCGTGGGCGACGGACCTGGTCGAGCGGGCGCAAGAATCGCTCCGCACACAACCCATGTCCGACGAGTCCGATAAGGCCGCCGAAGCTGCCGAAGCGACGTCCTCTCAGCGCGACGACGAAACCGAAGCAGACGCAGAAACCGACTGACGGCACATTGGTGCGAGCGCGACGGTAGTCTGCCGGTAAAGGCCGTCGCTTACAGCGACATCGGTTCGGGGCGACGCATCAGTATGGACCAGCCCAGATACCCTTCCCGGCGGAAGGGGCTTTCGAACCGGAAGTTCCGCAGGTGGACGAACTCGAACAGCCGCCCCAGTTCGAAACGGATTTCTTTCTCCGAAACCTGAGGCGGGCCGCCGGTCGCCTCTTCGCCCGTCGCCCCGGCCAACGACAGGTAATACGAACCGGGCTTCGTGATCCGCCACAACAGGTCGAGAAACTTTTTCAGATCGTGCTGCCTTGCGTGGTGATAGAACCCCGCATCGTACACGAAATCGACCGGCTCGCAGCGTTTGCAAAACTCGTAGACGTCGTCGAGGACGAAGCGAATGTTGACGTCGTATTGTTCGGCGCGTGTGCGGGCGCGCTCGATGGCCGTGGGCGAAAAGTCGATCGCCGTCAGCTCGAAGCCCTTGCTGGCGATGTAGATCGCATCGGCGCCGGTGCCGCATCCCAGCTCAATTGCCGTACCCGGCGGGATGATTCCCTCGTCGAGCACGCGGACCAGTTCGCTCGCGGGACGCCCCGTCTCCCACGGCGGGGTCTCTTCGCGATAGATGAGGTCCCACTCGTCTTGCGGGCGACTACCGGTTTCCATTTCTTCGCACATCGGCCACACTCCACATTTGGCAAGGGCGAATGTCGAGATCGGTTTCGCTCGGACGAACCGAGCCGCTATCGATCGACGACGCTTTCCACCCTATAATGTTCCGCGCACCGGGCGTCGAAGCAAGCGGGCTTGCTTCGATCGTGCCCGTTTTTCGCTCTTATTTTATCGTGGACGGCGCCGTTTGCGCACGGCGAAAGGTTCTCGACGACGCGTCGACAGCATCCCCGACCGCTCACCTTTGGAAACGTTTTCGATGCGAATTCTGGCGATCAGCGACATCCATAACGCCTGCGACCGCCTGCGGCAAATCGCCGCTTCGGTCGGTTCCTGCGACGTCGTGTTGCTCGCAGGGGATTTGACCCATTTTGGTTCGGCTTCCGACGCCGCTCGCATCGTCGAAGTCGTGCGTCCGATCGCCCGCACGGTCTTCGCCGTGGCCGGCAATTGCGACGACGAGAAAATCCAACGCGAGCTCGAGTCGCTGAACGTGTCGCTCGACGGTCGCGGTTTTGAGCTGGACGGAATCGGTTTCTTCGGGCTGTCGGGAATTCCGACTTGGCGTTCGGGAATGTACCAGTTCACCGAAGAGGAACTAGCCGAACGGCTTTCCCGCGGATTCGCCGAAGTGGAACACCTCGACGCCCGCATCCTGCTCGCGCACGTTCCTCCTCGCGATACGCATCTCGACCGCACGTGGTTCGGATGCCACGTGGGAAGCATCGCCGTGCGCGAGTTCCTCGATCGGCATTCCGTCGACTTGTGCGTCTGTGGACACATCCACGAAGCCCGGGGAACGCAACGGCTGAATGCCGGGACCGTTGTCAATTGCGGTCCGGCTCGCCGCGGCTATTACGCTTTGATCGACTTCGATCGACGATCGCAGGGCGAGAACCGCGTGCAAATCACCCTCGACGGCTGAAAAGTTTACCCGTCGAGTCGTTCACGCGAGGCGGAAACTTCATCCGACGCACGTCCCAGCGGTCTGCCCAACGGCAAGCGTTGGATCGTCGGACGAATCTCGGCCGCCAAGAAAAACGAACCGGCGACGAACACGATGTCGTCGGGCTCTGCCAGTTCTGCGGCGGTTCGCCAGGCTTTTTCGGGCGTGGCGGCGAGAAGACGTGCCGCGCGGGTCGGCTCGGCGGGCCAGGCTTCGGCCAGATCACCGAGGGAAACCGCCCGCGGATTGTCGGTGTATTGCGTCAAGATCACCCGGTCGGTCGCGGCCGCCAATTCCTGCAACATGCCGCGGTAGTCTTTGCCTTGCGTCGTCCCGAAAACGGCAATGCGTTTGCCCGGGCTGTCGGCGGTGCCGAGCGTGTCCAACAAGGCGCGAACCGAGGCCACGTTGTGCGAGGCGTCGAGTACCGTCAGCGGTTGCGTTCCCAAGACTTCGATGCGGGCCGGAACGACGGTCGATGCCAATGCCCGACGCACGGCCTCTTCGCCGATGGGAAATCCGTTCTCGGAAAGGACGACGGCGATCGCCAGAGCGACCGAGGCGTTCGCCGCCTGATGGGCTCCCGGCGGGGCCAGGATCAGGTCGCTCAACCCCAACTCCGATTTGTCGCGATGATAGACGAAATCGAAGCGGCCGCCCAACGGCGCGGCGGGGGAAGGCGTCGCCCGATAGCGATATCGAAAATGGGTGCCCAACTGGATCACCGGTGCTTCCAACTCGCGGCACACGCCGTGAATCACTTCCCGCGGAATCGGGGATTCGACGCCGCACACCAGCGGCACGCGATGTTTGATGATACCGGCCTTTTCCCACGCGATGCGTTCGAGCGTGTCACCCAATTGCTGGGTGTGGTCGTAGCTGATACTGGTGATCGCCGTGACTGCGGGGCGACACACGTTCGTCGAATCGAGTCGTCCGCCGAGACCGACTTCCAGAACGATGAAATCGACGTTTGACCTGGCGAAATGCAACAAGGCGATGGCCGTGAGGATTTCGAAGTAGGTCGGTCCGAACTCGGCGCCTTCTTCCTGAACGGCCTGCCGGTCCATCTCGGTGATGATCGGCATCATCTCGGAAAGCAACGCGACGAACGTGTCGGAAGAACAGGGGCGTCCGTCGACGGCCAAGCGTTCTTCCACCCGTTCCAGGTGCGGCGAGGTGAACACGCCCACGCGGTAACCAGCCGCTTGAAGCATGTTCCCGACCATCACCGCCGTCGAGCCTTTGCCCTTGGTGCCGGCGATGTGCACGATCGGGGCGGCATCCTGCGGATTACCGAGGCGTCGCAGCAGCTCGCGCATGCGGGCGAGCTTCAAGGCCTTGGCGGTGTAGGGCGGCGTGAGGAATCGCTCGTAGTTCGTGCGAGCGTACAAGAATTCGAGGGCCGCGCGCCGCGGATCGCGTGAGCTGAACGGTTCGTTGCGTGTCATAAAACGGTCGATTTCGTGAGACGTAGCGTCTAGCCAAAAGTCGGTGGTCGCGCGGGACGGCCGATCGGCTGCCGGCGTCGAAAACGCAGAATACGAAAGAGTCTTCGCCGAGTCGGGGGAATCAATTCACCTCAATTTTCGCAAATCCCCCTCGATTCGGCTATCCCGGGAAATCGTAGATGACGCGCAGCCTTCCGGACGAGTCGGCTCGTGTGAGGGGTATTATATAGCTCTTAATGGCTAAAGTTGTCTTTGTCGGCTTTATCTGCTTT
>CAYVVR010000233.1:0-6695 GCA_964454655.1 uncultured Planctomycetaceae bacterium
CGCGCCCGACACTTTCGACAGGCAACGTTTCGCGAGTTCCGTCAAGCAGCGCAACTTCGACTTCGCGAACGTCGTCACGTTCGCCGCAAAGCGCGATCGCAGCCGCCTTGGCGGCCGCAGCGGCACACGTTCCCGTCGTGAACCCGCCTCGCAATCGTCGTGGTGCGTTCCCTACGTCGTCGTTCATCCGGGCTGTCTTGTCTCGAATCTCTAAGGTTCGTCGCCGCAACACTCCGATTCCGATTTACCCACGCGAGCCTCTTCCGCGGCCAAGCCGTCGGCGAACAGCGAACGCAGCTCGCAAACGCCCTCATCGACCGTCATCGGTACTCGGCCCTCTATTTGGTTTTCGCGATAGAAACGACCGAAGCACTGGGCTAGATACGGCGGCCTCAGCCCGGCGCGTTCCAGCTCGTCCGTCCGTTCGAACACGCGGTCGGGCGGACCGACGCTTTGAAATCGACCGTCGTACAACACGGCAACCAGATCGGCAATCTCCGGAATCGGATCGATGGCGTGCGTGGCCAAAACGATCGTCATTCCGCGTCGACGGCCCAGCGACACCAGAAGTTGCAAGATGTCGCGCTCGCCGCGAGGATCGAGCCCCGCCGTCACCTCGTCCAACAAGAGGACCTCGGGCTGCATGGCCAATACGCCGGCTAGCGCTGCGCGACGTTGCTCTCCGAAACTCAAGTCGCCGACGGACCTTCCCAACAGGTGCGTCGCCCCGACCATCGCCAGCGCCTCGCGCGTCCGTTCGGCGATTTCGTCGCCTGTTAACCCGAGATTTCGAGGACCAGAGGCGACATCGTCTTCCACCGTCAGGCCGAACAATTGATCGTCCGGATTTTGAAACACGAACCCGATCCGACGGCAGCGTGTCGTCTGATCCATCTTCGAGACGTCCCGGCCCTCCAGCCGGACGGCCCCTGCTTGCGGTCGCAAAAGACCGGCGGCCAATTTCAACACCGTCGTCTTGCCCGATCCGTTGGCCCCCAGCAGCGCACACAAGCTTCCCCGCGGAACGGCCAAGTGCAGATTGCGCAGCACCGGCCGTCGCTTGCGATAGGCGAAGGAAATGCCGTCGAATTCGAGTGCGATTTCTGTTTTCATCGGCTTGCTCAAAGAACCTCGCATGCGACAAACAGAATCGCAGCAATCGACGAGACGGCAAGAAACCGCCCCCATTGCCCGACGGCGATTCCTTCCGAGGGCCCGTAGCGATATTCACCGGTGTATCCCCGAACGACCATGGCGTCGTACAACGTCGCCGACCGCGTAAACGCACGTACCAAGATCACTCCCGCCAAACGGCTCAGCGAACGCATCCCCGCTCCCACCGAGACGTACCCCAGTCGCAAACGCTGTGCGTCGAAGACGCGGGCTGCTTCTTCGCCCAACGTGAACACGGCTCGATAGGTCAGCCACACCAATTCGACCCAGGTATCGGGAACGCGTAGCCAGCGCAGCGCCTTGAGCAAGGCCGGCATCGGTGTGGAAGCCACGAGCAACATCAGTGTTGCCGTACCGCCGAATCCCCTCGCTACCGTTCTTACGGCGGCCGTCATACCTTCCCGAAACACGCAAATTCTCGACGTACCCAAGACGCACTCCCACAGGGGCGTTCGACCTACCATGAAGGCTTGCAGCGCCGCCACCACGCCGACGACGACCGACACGGCAACGAATCGGCGAACGATCGTCGCCGCCGGCATGCCGACGAAGCTCAGCCCCCCCACGCTCATTCCCCATACGACAAAAGGAAATATCGGATTCGAGGCATTCAAGACGGCAATCAGGATGCCGAGGGCGAACACGCATTTCAGCCGCGCATCCAGTCCGAAACGGTTTCGCTCGGCCGAAGCAGGAAGATGAAGGTGTCGTCCGCCCATCGGTTATTTCTCCACCGAATCGGCGCTCGGTGAAAACAACTTAGACCACGAATACCCGGCGATGAACCCGCCGATGACTCCGGCAATCAGAAACATGAACAATAACAGGTCGCCCTGATCTGTGTTGAGCAAAGGATCGGCGGGCGCGCGTCCGGCGCTTTCCGCGAATCGCTCGACGACCGACTCATCGACACCGCTCCATTTTTTTTCTCGTCAAACGGCAGCCGGAACACTCCACCACCAGCTCGCAAGCACGAGGACGACCGCCCCGACTGTGCCGCGTTTCCACCATCGAAAACGACGACCTCGTGTTTTTCGAAACAACGCGTTTTTCCCGATGTGCATCTTCGTCACCCCGACTTTTCTATGCGTAGTTCCCGTTCAAGCGGCCTCTCCCGGCACCCACGCCGATTCCAACAATTCGGGCGATCGTGCCGAAACGAAAGCGTACGCCCCCGCCGACAGAAAGCCCTCCAGAATTCCCAACGGCAATTGGGTGGGAATGAACGCGACGAGAACGGCCCAAAACATGGGGAGCCAAGCCGAGTCACCCCGCAACGAAACGGCCAGCACCAACGCCGTCGCGGCATAGGTGGCCCAATCCGAGACGACGCCGGCCAGAAACGCCGCCACACTGTCGGGCATACGGCAACGCTGGGCAATCCGGAAAACAGCATAGCCCGCAAACGCTCCGCAAACTCCCATCGTCAAGATATTGGCCCCCAAAGTGGTCAGCCCCCCGTGTGCCAGAAACATCGCCTGGAAAAACAGTGCGATCATCGCCAACACGACGGCAGGGCCCGGCCCCACGAGAATCGCGGCCAGCCCCGTTCCGCACGGGTGGGAACACGAGCCGACGACCGGCACGGGAATCGGCATGCATGAAATGAGGAACACGGCCGCACCGACCAAGGCCAAAAACGTCTTGAAACGCGGCGATCTGCGAGCGGCGGCTTGGATGCGTCGCGTTCCGAAGTATAAGAACGGCAACACGACCACGCCCCACACTCCCGCCCAACGGCCTGGTAAGATCCCCTCGGCGATGTGCATAGCAAACGCCGGCCGCGCGACGTACAGCACTCCGGCAACGGCGATGATTGCCGTCGTTCCGAGTTGAACACCCGCGCTAGACTTCTTCAATCGAAACATGACTTCTCTCAGCATTTCGCGTCGTCCGTTCGTGTTCTCTGGGTGTACGTGTTGTCCTAGTCGGCGACCGATTCGGTATCGGCCACGAGTTCGGCTTCGTCGGGTATCGCAACGGTTCGAATGTCGGGCATGACCGCCGCCTCGACCATTCGCTTTTCGACCAAGTCGACCAACAGCGGGTCGTACCCCAGGTTCGGTCCCAGCACGAGCTGTAGTTTCGCGTGCTTGGACGCCTCGGCTTTCAACAAACGGGGAATATCGGCCCTCACGTGCATCCCTTCGTTTACGAAATAAGGCAACACGAGCACTCGCTGCGCATTTGCGGCAGCGCAGCGAGCCAAGGCATCGGCGAGGTAAGGCGGACGCTGCGACATGTTGCACGCGAACACCGGAACTCCCCGTCGCCGACTCAAGACCTCGGCAATGCGACACATGGCCGCATCGGCCGTCGAAACGCGACTTCCGTGTCCCAACAAAACGACGGCATCGAACGCGTCATCTCTAGGCGAGGTCGACTCGCTCGCCACGATTGCCGCCTGCGCGAGCGCATGCACGGCCGCCACGGCGAGTGGGCTTCCGCCTCGTGTGCCGCACACGGTGACGTAAGGCACGCCCAGGTCCATCAATTCCTGCTTGCTTTCTTCGACATGGATGAACCCGACGGGCACGCCGATGACGATCGCCGGCGAAAGCCCTTCCTCGATGATCAGGCGGTTCACTTCCAACAACGCCGTCGGCGAATTCCCGATCACGACGACGGCACCGTCAAGGATTGGAAGGGCCTTGCGAACCGCGGCGACCGCCCGAGGCAATCCCGTGCGTTCGGCTTCATCGGCGACGTCGGAATCACCGACGAAGCAATAGATTCGAGGTGTCCTTCCGTTTGCGGAAGCGCGTTGCAACCGCGTCCGCGACAAACCCGCCCGCACCATGTTCGTATCGACGTACAGCGGACGTCCTTCACGCAATGCCCGCACGCCGGTCGACACGGCGTCGTCCGACATGCGCACGTAGGCGGCCAGCCCCGGATCGCCCGCCGCGTGAATCATGCGACGTACGATCGGCCACTGTTCATCGGTGAATCCGGATCGATCGGCCCGCTCGTCGATGGACCGAAAGGACATCGTCTCGATGTCGCTTCCGCTTTTCGGTGCGTTCAATAAAGCGTGAATCTTCGGCACTTTCTTCATGGTTCCTCTCGCGTCGGGAGTCTGACTCAGCACGCACCCAGGTCGATCGTCTTTTCCGTATCGACGTCCCAGTCGTCCAAGAGGAAGTCGGTTTCGCGGCCGTCGGCGATCAACCGAAACGCGTAGCGGACCTGTTCTTCGTACAGTTCGCAGAAGGCCCCCGGCGCCTGCATCGAGCCGTTCATTTCGTGGGCTTCCGCAGGACACGGCGAACCGCAAAAATGCCGAATCGCGCAGGTAGCACACCCGGCGATGTCTTCGACCTTGCGGGCGGTCACCTTGTGAAATGCTTCGCTGCGCAAGACCTCGTCGATCGGGTCGGCAAACAGGTTACCGCCGCGGAACTCCGAAAGCCCGATGAACTCGCTGCAAGGGAACATGCCGCCGTCGGCCGCTACGGCGAAAAAGGCCCTTCCGCCGCCGCAAGGCGAGATGTCGCACAACAACCGACGTGCCGTCGGCGCCACGATCGACAGAACGATGTTGGCGAAATTCGCCACGACGAGTTTTCGGCCGGTTTGCCGAAACAACTCGTGCGTCCTTTCCAATGCCTGCAAGTAATGCGGTACGAGGTCGGCGTCGTCCGGCTTCAGCGGTCTGGCCTCGGGGCTGGTGCATCGCAACGGGTTGAGCATGCACACCGGTACGTGTCGGGCGTGCAAGTAGTCGACCAAATCGGTCAACGCAATCATGTTTTCCTTCGTGACCGTGCATAGCACGTTGTAGTTCGGATAGCCCCGTAACTTCTCGAAAAGAGCATCGACGGAAGCGAACGTTCCCGATCCGGCCCACGTCTTTCGCGTACGGTCGGCGACCGAGGCTTCGTGACCGTCCAACGACAACCCAATGCCGACGTTGCGGCTCGTGAGAAACTCGAGGGCATCGTCGTCCAACAACGTGCCGTTGGTCTGGATACCGAAGCGAAAATCGTCGGCAAAACGATCGATGCCGGTGAAGATCGCCTCGCGGTTGAGCAACGGTTCGGCACCGTGAAAGATGATGTCGGGCTTGCGTCCTGCGGGAAGGTTTTCGGCAAAATAGTCGCGCAATATCGTCAATGCGCGGCACAACTCGTCGGCCGACATGTGCCGGCCTTCGCGGCGCATCTCCCGGGGAATGTAGCAGTACGTGCAATCGAGATTGCAACGATCGGTCGCATTGAAGTAGACCGCCATCGGCGTCAATCGAAACCGCAACGCCTCGATTTCGTCGCGAAGCACCTCGCGCTTGGCTGCCGGCTCATCGAGCAACGGTCCGCTGCAAAGGGCCTCTGCCAATTCGTCGCGAGGCGCAAGGGCCCAAAAAGCCGTCTCGGGATCGACGACGGCCATGTAATCGGGATGTCCAATATCCAGCGGAACCAGTCGCAATCCCAAGCCGGTGTTTACATGACGGCCCCGCGAAGACGGAAGTGTCGAACTCATTATTTTCGCTCCCTGGATGTGGTATCAGGTTTCGATTCACGGCGAAAAAGGGTGCCGGATCGGCGCCCGCAAGCCCCGATCCGGCGGGCGGAGATCAGGGCACTACTTCTTGCGCATCATGATGTAATGCGACAAGCCGGTGCCCTTCACGGAGCAACTTCGCCGGTAGGCGATGATGCGCCGCTTCTCCACGGGCTTCTTGTCCTTCATGCGTCTACCCTCCTTTCTGAAACAAGAGACGCATTCCTCGGACCTATCGAAACCGTCCCGCCGAGTTCGACAGGACAGCTCTTCCCCAAACGCACGACGGGGCCGATCACGATCACGCACGGAGGCTTGCACGCCGGCTCGGCAGCCCCGTCGATCAGTTCATGCAGGCGTTGATATCGAACGCGTCGCTCCGACCGAGAAGCGGCGTGGACGATTGCCGTCGGTTCGGCGGGCGATCGGCCGCCGTCGATCAGTCGCTTCGCGATTTCAGCCGCCCTGGCCGCTCCCATGTACACGACGATGGTTTCGTTGCACCGGGCCAGCAGATCCCATCGCGGCTCGGGGACACCGTGCATGCGATGCCCCGTCACGAAGACGACGGCTCCCGCCGTCCCGCGGGCGGTCAACGGAAATTCCTCTTCGGCCGCCGCGGCGCAGGCCGATGTGACGCCCGGCACGATCGAACAGGGAATTCCGTGCTCTCTCGCGACGGCCAACTCTTGGGCCGTCCGCCCGAACACGAGCGGATCGCCTCCTTTCAACCGCACGACGCAGCGTCCGGCTGCCGCCTCTTCGACGATTCGCCGATCGATGGCCGCGTGGGTCTCGGCGACCTTGCCCGGTTCGTGACGCCCGACGGGTACGTGCTCGGCCTGCGGTGCGTAACGCAACAATTCAGGCGACACGAGCCGGTCGTACAAGACCACGTCGGCTCGGCCCAACGCTTCGATTGCCGCCAACGTCACCAAGCGAGGATCACCGGGCCCCGCCCCGACCAAGATGAGTTCACCCGACCGACGCGACGTTGCGTGCAACGCATGGTCCTGGCC
>CAYVVR010000234.1:0-6684 GCA_964454655.1 uncultured Planctomycetaceae bacterium
CTGCTCGTAATGAAGCTTGGCTTCGTCGGGATCGGCGATGCGGGCGCTGCCGAAGGCCACGATCGTCGAGCGGACGCCTTCCTTTTCAAGGAGCAGCTCGGGCTTTAGCAACTCCAGCTCCATCCGAGCTGGACGGAGCGCCGGGCTGGCCAGAAAATCCAGGTCGCGATAGGCCACCCGATAGGCGGGCGACTCGATCAGACGCCGGACGTTTTCTTCCTTCTGCTTGGGATCCAGTTCTGGATATTCCACGGGATCTTCTTTCATGACGGTTGCTCGAAGAAAGGGCCTTTCCACAGGCGGTCCCACGATGTCGATCGCCGGACACTCGCGCGGCGCTCGAAAACGGTGCCGTACGTTCGCTACCCCCCCGAAGCGACGATCGCGATAGCGACGAGCCCGCATATCAATAAATACACCATCGGGAGCGCGCAGGCGATGTCGACTTGCGGATTCGAGGCGTCGGCCTCTTGGTTTGTGTGTGGTGTAGATTCTTGTGTAGTGCCGCGTGTAGGTGGTGTGGCCATGACTATAGGAGGGGTGTATTCTCTTGGGGCGGCGCGACGCCGAAACAGCCCGGTGACGACCACCAGCAATCCGGCTGCCGCGACGGGTACCGTGCCGAATGCCGCGCCCGCAACCGTGCCCATCCAAAAGGCCGTCGCCGGTTTTCGCCTACCGGCATTCTCCGAAAGAATCGCAGTCGCCATCCAAAACAGACTGCCCCCAAGGGTGGGTAACCAAACGCCCCACGCGGCGACCGCCGATTGGGTGAGACTCGGCACGACAGGCATCGGAGCGATCAATAGACGGCCGAGCTTGTCCATCGCGGGCAACGTCGCTCGAAACGGCAGCAGGCTGACGACGAGCGCCGTCGCCGTGAGAACGACGGCGGGCCACCACAACCGGGAAGGGATTTCGCTGCCGTCGTACGCGATCAGGGCGGCGGCGAGAATCGACAGCGTTACAAGCGTCACTTGGCTCATGGCCAGCGTGAGCCCGAAGAACCGGGCATCGAACCGGCCGTACACGAGCGATTCCGTCCAACCGTACTGCTCGCATGCCGAGTAGATCAACAAGAGGATGATGCCGCACACCGCCTCGACGGCCGGGTAACGCGGAGAGATCGGCGACCGGCAGTCGCGGCACCGACCACCCAGAAGCAACCAGCCCAACACGGGAACGTTGTCCCGCGCGCGAATCGGAGCTTTGCAACGCGGACAATGCGACGGGGGATAGGCCAGGTTCAGGCCCCGCGGCAGGCGGTAGACGACCACGTTCAAGAAACTACCGAAGATTCCGCCGAGAACCGCAAACCAAAAGGCGCAAAAGACGACGGCCGGCCACAAGGGCGGTTCGTCGGGAAAAACCAAGTCGCCCGCGCCGAGCAACGGCCCGAACCACGTGACGCCGAAATTCATACCGAAGACCTCCGACACACGGCCGCGGGCCATTCGCGAAGGACGAGAGCAAGGCGAGATCAGCCGCCGGCGACCGGCGCGATGAAGACGAGTTCGTCGCCGTCCCGCAAGGGAACGTCGCGGCACGCGGCCACGGTGCCCAGGTGCGAGCCGGAAACGGCCACCAACGTGCCATCCGGCAGTGCGTCGTCGCCCACCTTCTCTCGCAACAAGCGAACGGCTTCCAACGAGCCGGTCCCCTCGGGCAGGTCGAGATCCGTCGGAAAATCGTTGGCGCGATGGTAATTGCGACCCGAGACGACGACGTGAATCTTCATGGGTTCCACCTGACCGTTGAACGACTCCGGGACGACAGTCACATACGCTACTTGTGCCCGCACACGGGACACTCGGGGTTGCGTTGCAACGAAACGATCGACGAATACGCCTGGAAGCTGTCGATCGTCCACATCTTGCCGTACAAAGGCTTACCGCACCCGGAAAGGATTTTGATCGCTTCCAGTGCCGCGAGGCTACCGATCGCCGAAGAGATACCGCCGACGACGGGGAAGAACTCTTCGAACGGCGGATCGTTCGGATAGATGCACCGCAGGCAGGCCGTTTCACCCGGCTTGACGACGATCAACGTTCCGCTCATTCCCCATTGTGCGGCATCGATGAACGGAATTCCGGCTTCGACGGCCGCGGCGTTCAGCCGCAAGCGTTCTTCGAATGTGGGCGGGCACGAAAGGATGACGTCGCACCGGCGGGCGAGTTCGCGGGCTTCGGCGTCGTCCGGCTCGTGATCGATCGCTTCGACTTCCACGAATCGGTTCATCGACCGAAGGTACTCGGCGAAATGCGACGCACGCGGTTTGCCCAGCACGGCTTCACAGCCGAGCACCTGGCGATTCAAGTCGGGCGAGATCAGCGTTCCGCCGTGTGCGATGATGACGCGACCGACTCCGGCCATGGTGAGCATCAATGAGGCCGGACCGCCCATCCCGCCGACGCGCGTGATCAACGCGGTCGACGCTTTCAGACGCCGCTGGCCTTCTTCGGTCAAGACGCCGTCGCCGAGTTGACGGGCGTATCGTTCGCGTTCTTCCGGCAATAGCTCGGGAAGCGACATGCGAAAACTTTCGTGACAAAGGGGAACGAAAACGAAACGGATGAACCACGGTTCGGCTGCGGTACGGGGCCGTTCGACCGACGGTTGGATTGCGCCGCAATCGTCGGGCGCACCGAGATGCCGCCGCGAGCCGCCAAGCCCATTATTTCACACCCGGGCGACCGCGACAACGTGCGCGCTGGCATCGGCGATGGCGTTAAGGCACAATTGAATAACGTCGCATTATGAAAACAAACTGCCGGGAGGGTGAAACGAATCCGGTGGTGCTTGTCAGGCTCGGTGGTGATTCATGAGCGAATCGGGAAAACGGTCGGGGGCGATCGACGGCGAAAAGCTCGAACAGTTCCGCGGGTACTTGAAGGTATTGGCCGAGGCGAACGTTGCGCCCGCGCTGCGAGGCAAGATCGATGCATCCGACGCCGTCCAACAAACCCTCTTAGCGGCCTACCAGGCCCGCCACCAGTTTCGAGGTGAAAGCGACGAAGAACTTGCGGGCTGGCTGAAGCGAATCCTGCTCAACACGTTGCTTCGCACGCTTCGCGACTTCAAACGCGCCAAGCGCGACGTTCGGCTCGAGCGGCCCTTGCAACAGGCCGTCGATCAGTCGTCGGCGTGCCTCGAACAGTGGCTTTCCGGCGGCGGCACGTCGCCGAGTCGTCATGTGATGCGGGCGGAAGAAGCCGTCCGATTGACCGAGGCGCTCGACACGTTGCCCGAAGAACAACGCCGCGCCATCGTCATGTACTATTGGCAAGGTTGCACACTGGCGCAGGTTGCAGAGGTCATGGGCAAGACGACGTCCTCGGTGGCGGGGCTGGTGTATCGCGGACTTGCGAAACTGCGCAAACAGATGGAAGAAACAAGTTGACCGGACCGCGCCGTGACCGATTCGTCTACCGACAATTCGGACGAACTGTTGCGCGATCGCGATCGACGTCTCGAAGCAGTCATCGTTGCGTTTCTCGATGCGTGCGAAACCGGCAAACCGTTCGATCGCGAGGCGATCTTGCGTGGAAACCCCGACCTGGCCGACGAGCTGGAAGCGTTTTTCGCCGAACACGATCGCATGCAGCAGGTGGCGGCCGGCATTTCGGGATTGCCGCCGCGTCAACACGCGTCGACTACTGCCGACGCAAGACCTTCGGGGGTATTGGGCGATTACGAGTTGCTCGAACAGATCGGCGCCGGAGGGATGGGCGTCGTCTACCGAGCGCGGCAGAAGACGTTGAACCGCATCGTCGCCCTAAAGACGATTCGCCCCGAACGAAGCCGCGACGCCCGCTTGGTCGAACGTTTTCGAGCCGAGGCCGAAGCGGCGGCCCGACTTCAGCACCCGAACATCGTGCAGGTGTTCGACGTCGGCGAGGCCGACGGCTTGTTGTTCTACTCGATGCAGTTGATCGAGGGGACGACCTTTGCCGAGTTGGTTCGCGACGGTCCGCTACCG
This sequence comes from uncultured Planctomycetaceae bacterium, assembly GCA_964454655.1. GTDB lineage: Bacteria > Planctomycetota > Planctomycetia > Pirellulales > Thermoguttaceae > CAYVVR01. Next base: position 3,980 of record CAYVVR010000234.1, read on the forward strand.
CCGCGTCGCGCGGCGCAGTACGTTTGCGCCTTGGCCGAGGCGGTGGCCTACGCACATCGGCAGGGGATCGTGCATCGTGACTTGAAACCGTCGAATATTCTGTTGGACGAGCACGACCGGCCGCGAATCTCCGATTTCGGATTGGCCAAAGTGCTCGAAGCCGATCGCGATTGGACGCGGACGGGCCAGATTTTGGGCACGCCCGCTTACATGTCGCCCGAGCAAGCCGGCGCGACGAAGCACCCTGTCGGTCCGGCGACCGACATCTACGCCTTGGGCGCGATTCTGTACGAGCTGCTCACGGGGCATCCACCGTTCGAGGGCGCGAACTCGATGGAGGTCTTGTGGCGCGTTCGCGAGTGCGAGCCGGTACGTCCTCGCCGTGTCAATCGATCGGTTCCCCGCGACTTGGAGTTGATTTGCCTGAAGTGTCTTGCGCGTGATCCGAGAGATCGCTATCGGAACGCCGAAGCACTGGTCGACGATTTGAACCGCTACCTGGAAGGCGACCCGGTCAGCGCCAGCAGCATGTCGCTTTTGGGACGGGTGGTGAGGACGCTCCAGCGAAGTCAATACGATGCCGAGTTTCTCACCTGGAGCCACATGCTGCGGCATTTTATGTGGATCATCGGCGTGACCCATGCGATCGTCTTTTGGCTGCTCCACACGCGCGCCGACCGCGTGTTACCCGCCGGATGGTTCTTGGGCATTCGCCTGTTCGAATTTGCAGGCATGGCGGTCGTTTTGTTGTTTTACCGCAAAGCCTGGTATCCGCCGCAAGGCGGTGCGGCTCGCCAGCTTTGGGCGTTGTGGCTGGCCTATGTGGTCGGATCGGTCACCCTACAGGTCATCACGCCGTACGATTTGCGGTTGTTGTATCCGCAGTATGCCGTTCTGTCGGGCATGGGGTTTGTGATGATGGGGGCGGGATACTGGGGCTTTTGCTACGTGATCGGCGGCGCGTTTTTGACGCTTGCCGTGTTGATGCGATTGGAACCGGCGTGGGCCCCCTTGGAATTCGGTGCGGCCTGGGGGGCGAGCCTGTGGGTGCTGGCACGCCACTTGGCCCGATTGGGGCCGATCGTGCGATCGGGCGGAACGTCGTCTCGGTGAGACCACCGCGTTTCGGCGGACACAGCCTTTTTTCGCGACTCTGCGAGAAATCGAAGAAAGAATGGTCTCTAGTCGCTCTAGAGGTCGGTATGCCGTCCGCATGTCGCCGACCGGCACCGTTTCGATCCCGGAGGTGTCCTGATGGGCTATCAAGAATGGGTCATTTTTTTCGGCGCTTTAGGGCTGGTGGCAAGCGGAATGACCCTGTGCCTGGTGATTTACCAATACCGCATCTTGGGGCGGTTGGTGCAGGATATCTCTGAGATCAGGCATCACTTACGATCCCTTCACGAGCGTTTGAAGCAACCGGAACGCGAGCTTCCGACGCAACCGAAAGAGGAAGTCCGTCAAGCCCCCAAGCCGCCGAGTGCGCCGATACGACCCCGGGAAAGCGACCTGGTCGCCGGACGGCCCGGCGGCGGGTTGCCGCGACCACCTCGTCCCGTCGCACCGAAGCACGACTCCCCCTTCATCGAGCGCCCGGGCGTACCGTCGACCGGCCGACCGAAGCCTCCCCCTGTTTCGTCGCCGTCGACGGAGGTTTTTGCGGCGATTGTGGTCGAGGAAGAGGCTTCTGCGCAGAACGCGCCCGTTGCGTCTTTGCGCGAAGGCGAAACGGCGAACGATTCTTCGGTCGCTGCGGCGTTGCGTCGGTTCTGGAATTGGATCGTCGTCGGCGAAGAATACGTGCCGAAGAACGTCTCGTACGAATACGCCGTGGTGACGACGTGGTTGATCCGGTTGGGAGTGCTGATCCTGTTGTTCGGGATCGGGTTCTTTTTGAAGTATTCGATCGACCGGGGCTGGATCACGCCGATGCACCGCGCTCTGATGGCGGCCTCGGCCGGTGTCGCGTTCATCCTCACCGGCGGATTGATTCACCGCAAGCAGTACCGCATGCTGGCCCAGGGGTTGATGGCGGCCGGAGTGGCCACGCTTTACGCCACGATCTTTGCCTCGTTGCACTTTTATCATCTGATCGAGCTGGACTTGGCCTTCACGTTGCTTGTCGGTGTGACCGTGTTGGGCGGCGTGCTGGCGCTTGTGTACGACGCCGGTTTCATCGCAACGTTGGCTGCCGCGGGAGGGTATCTCAGCCCGGTATTGGCCGGGAGCGAGGGCAGCCCCGCGTTCTTGTACATCTATTTGGCGGCGCTCACCTTGGGCGTGTTGCTGTTGGCGTTTCGTGCCCGGTGGACACCGTTGGCGATCGTCTCGTTTGTCGGCGTGTACGGTTGGCTGATCGTCGCTGCGCCTCGAACGATCGCCGACATGCCCTTGGCCGTGCTGTTCTGGTCGGTGTTTTTCGTCCTGTTCAGCGGAGCGACGATCGTGCGATCGTTGACCGCCGGTCGGAAGGCGAATGTCTTCGGCACGATCTATTCGTGGCTGATCGCCGGCGTCACGTTCGGCTTTTTCGCCGTCTACGTGGGGCGTTTCTATGGGGCACACAATATCGCGTGGCCTGCGTTGGGAATGGCTCTTTTCTATGGTGTGCCCGCATTCTTGCTGTCGGGATACGGCAAAGAACACGCCATTCTGGTCGCCGGGGTACGGGCGTTGGCGGTTTTGTTTGCCGTGGTGGGGACGGC
>CAYVVR010000235.1:0-6642 GCA_964454655.1 uncultured Planctomycetaceae bacterium
ATGTCCATCCACAAAGCCGAAGGATTGGTGCCCGTCAACGACCGGTGCGAATCGACCGTTCCCGGCTTGTATGCCGCCGGTGATGCTCTCGGCTCGCACATGGCCGGCGGAATCTACACCCAAATCGGGTCGTCCTTGGCCGGCTCGGCGGTGCAGGGGGCGGTGGCCGGCGAAGCCGCGGCGGCGTACTGCGACCGCGTCGAGAGGATCGCCGTCAGCCCTTCCACGGTCGAATCGATTCGCGAGCAAATCCTCGCCCCGCTGAAGCGTTCGGCCGGCTACAGCCCCGCTTGGGTGACGCAGGTGCTCCAGGGCGTGATGGTTCCCAACTTCGTCCTGTACATCAAAAAGCACGCGTTGCTGGCGGCCGCCTTGGCCTACGTGGAAGAGCTTCGCGACCATCACGTACCGATGCTGCGAGCGGCCGACTTGCACGAACTGCGCCTGGCCCACGAAACCGCCAACATGATCGTCAATGCCGAGATGAAGCTGCGTGCGTCGCTGATGCGCAAGGAAAGCCGGTGCAGCCATTATCGTCTCGACTATCCGCATTTGGACGATGAAAACTGGCGGGCGTGGATCAATATCTACCGTGGCGACGACGGAACGATGAAGCTCGAAAAACAACCCTTCGGGCATTGGCCGGACGGATCGCCGATCACCTGACCTCGGTTTTCGGGCGAGTGCGAGTCCTCATCGTATTGCCCGTGGTGCGGTGCATGGTGGCGGGAACGCAGGCGAGAGTTCCGGTGCGCCGGAAGCGGCCGCCGACGTAACGACCGAGGCGGTAGATGCCGCCGTGTAAGGATGTCATCACGGAGCGGCGTCGGCGGCCGTGAGAATGCCGGGCGACTATTCGCCGATGATCTTGACCAACACGCGCTTCGGACGGCGCCCGTCGAATTCGCCGTAGAAGATCTGCTCCCACGGGCCGAAATCGAGTTTGCCATCGGTCACGGCGACGACGACCTCACGCCCCATGATCTGCCGCTTGTGATGGGCGTCGCCGTTGTCTTCGCCGGTGCGGTTGTGGCGATAGACGGTCGGCGAAGGATCGAACGGGGCCAACTTTTCGAGCCATTGCTTGTAGTCTTCGTGCAGGCCCGGTTCGTCGTCGTTGATGAACACGCTGGCGGTGATGTGCATCGCGTTCACCAGGCACAGGCCTTCTTTGATTCCGCTCTTTTCCACGGCGGCCTCGATTTGCGAGGTGATGTTGATGAAGTCCATCCGCTTGGGCACGTTGAACGTCAGGTATTCGGTGTACGATTTCATGACGACTCCTACACGCATCGGAAACGAAACGATCTCGGGAGAAGCGACAGCGGTTCGGCCGCGAGCGGCCGCATGCGCCGATCGTCGCACGTTGCCGGCGACGCAGACCGAAAGGCGATCCGACCGCCTGATGTCCGATCGAGTCACCCGATTGTACGCGAATAGATGCGGTACGTCTTGTACCGCTTGCCGCCGACGTGCTCGATCGTGTGATTGACGGCGTGGTTGTCTTCGAGCGTCCAGCTCAATTCGGCGGCCGTGTAGCGTTTCACGTCGCGGCCGTACAGAATCGACTTGAGAATCAGCAATTCCGCGACGCCGCGGCGACGATGGTTTTCGACCACGCCCAAGACCATCATGCGGGCGGTTTTGACCCGTCGCAGCCGGGCCAACAAACGCACCAATCCGGTCGGAATGCCGCACCAGGTCAAGCGGCCGTTGAGCGGGCGAATCGCCTCGTTTAAGTCGGGCACCGTGATCGAAAAGCCGATCGGTTCACCGTCTTTCTCGGCGATCAATACCAAGTTGGGATCGGCGAACTGGGCCAACCGCTTGCCGAAATAACGGAACTCGGCGTCGGTGAGATCGACGAATCCCCATTGATCATTGCGGGTGGCGGCGTAGATGCGGCGGCAGCGATCGACGTCGGCCTCGAAGTCTTTCATGTTGAACGGTCGGATCGTCACCCCGCGCCGCGAGACGAGTCGCTCGACCCGTTCCATCCAACGGGGAAGCTCATCCGTCTCTTTGACGAACCACCACGCGTACAGATCTTTCGCCTTGCGAAGCCCCCAGTTTTCGAGCAACTCGGCATAATAGGGCGGGTTATGGTTCATCATCACGCGCGGCGGATGATTGAACCCTTCGATCAGTAGGCCGCACGGATAGTTGATCGAATAGTCGATCGGCCCCATGATTTCGTCGCGGCCGCGACGTCGAAGCCAGTCGGCGGCCGTATCGAGCAGGGCATCGGCCACCCGCTGATCGCGGATGCACTCGAACATGCCGAAGCACCCGAGGTTCTTGCCGTGCTTTTCGTTGAAGCGCGGATCGTCGCTGGCCAGGATGCGTCCCACCGGCCGGTCGCCGCGGACGGCCAAGAAGGCTTGCGCCGAACCGTGCTTGTAGAAGGGATGCCGCTTGGGATCGAGAAACTCTTTCACGTCGACCAGCAGCGGCGGTACCCAGTACGGATCGTTACAGTAGATCGTCCAAGGGAAGCAGAGAAATTTTTTCAGGTCGCGACGACCGACAACCGGTCGGACGACGACCGGCTCGTTCGACTCGGCAAGACGTTCAGCCTCTCCGCCGCAGGCGGGTCGAAAACCCAAGATGCTCGACAGACGAGGCCACGTCATACCGGGATCCGATGTCGCGTTCGGCCGATACCCATATCGAATTATATCATACCCCCTGAAGCGTCCGGCCGTTCATCTTTGGTAATCGTACAGCCGGTACGTTTTCGTTCGCTTGGCGCCGCCTTTTTCCAGGCTTCCGCGCGACAGGGAGTTCGATTCCAACACCCAGGAAAACTCTGCCTCCTGAATTCCCCATTCCATCGCCTTGGGAACCAAGGCATCCAGCAGGACGAGGCTCAGGCCCATCAATTGGTATTCCGGCAAGACGTTCGTGCTGATCACCCGGATCCTCTTGATGGTGTGTTTTCTCCACAAAAGGCGCAAAAAGCCGAAGGGGAACAACCGCCCGTCGATCTGCCGAATTCGCGGATTGTAGTCCGGCAGGCCGAACACGGCCCCGACGGTCTTACCGTCGACTTCGAGGCCGACGGCCAGCTCGGGCACCATCAGGTACCGCAGCCCCTTGGCCATGTGCTTGACCTCGTCCTCCGACATCGGCACGAAGCCCCAGGTGTTGGTCAGGCTGCGGTTATAGATCGACAAAAACAGCTCGACGTCGGCCAGGAAGTTTTTCTTGTCCAGCGGTCGGGTCGAAGCCCCGAATCGTTCGCGAATCTTGTCGGCGATGGGTTTCAGCTTGGCCCGAATGTCGGGCAGCATGCCGACTTCGCCCCAAAAGGCGTATAGGTCTTGCGTTTTGCGAAAACCGTACGACTCAATCAGCCGCGGATAATAGGGCGGATTGTACGTCATCATGAATGTCGGGGGGCTATCGAATCCCTCGATCAGGGTTCCCAGTTCGTAGTTCAAGCTGGGGTTGGTGGGGCCTCGCATGATTTCGACACCGCGCTCGCTGAGCCAGTCGTAGGCAGCGTCGAACAAAGCGTGCGCGACCTCGGGGTCGTCGTAGCATTCGAAGAATCCGAAGAAACCGACCGCGTCGTCATAGCGTTCGAGATGGCCGCGATTCAAAATGGCGGCGATCCGTCCTCGCACTTTGCCGTCGCGAAAGGCGAGAAAGGTTTGGATCTCGTTCCGTTCGTAGAAGGGATGCGGCTTGTAGCCGACGAGTTCCTGTTGGTTTCGCCGCAGCGGGGGAATCCAGTTCGGATCGCCACGGTACAGTTCCCAGGGGAAATTGAGGAACAATTTTTGTTCCCGCTTTCCCACGACCGGTTTGACGAGGACGTTTCCCATGATCGTCGACGTGCTTCCAAGCTGAGGATGCGAACAAGGCCGTAACGAAAGTGGAAACCGGCGGCCCCCGCGTCGGATTTCCGATAGGGTCGAGCAATTCCATAGAATATCACACGCGTCGGGGGGTGTCGCCCCCGGGGCGAAGCGGCGGCGTGTGCCCAATCGTCGGCCGCGGCATCAAAACGCCGTGTCGATACCGTCGAGATCGTCCCTAGGTCGCGCAGTCCGAAAAGTTTTGCTGTGCGTTTGCAGTCATGTATTACAATATTATAATTAGTCCTGCTCGACGATCGATCTCTCTTCCTGCGAGGAGCCGAATGATGAATGCCCGTGCGTGTTGTTTGGTTGTCGTTTTCGTGATGGGGACGTTGGGACGGCTTGCCGTGGCCGAGTCGCCTGCGCCCCACGTTCCGCCGCACGCGATCATGACCACCGTCGACGCCGACGACGTCGAATGGACCGAAGGCTTTTGGGCCGACTACTATCGTCGCAATCTTCAGGTGACCGTGCCGCACGTGTGGAAGGTGTGCCAGTTGCCCGACAACGCGGCAACGTTTCACGACTTGCGGATGGCCGCAGGCTTGGCTCCGAAAGGCCCGCCGGGCGGGGTCAGATGGAGCGACGGCGACTGCCACAAGGTGGTCGAAACGATGGCCTACTACTATGCGACGACCGGCGATGCACAGCTTGAACGCTGGATGGACGAAGCCGTCGACGTGATCGCGAAGGCTCAGCAACCCGACGGATATCTGTCGACGTGGGTGCAGCTTTCGGGAGAACCTCGCTGGAGCGAAATCCACAATCACGAGCTGTACAACATGGGGCACTTCATGACGGCCGCGGCCGTCCACTACCGCATGACCGGCAAGCGAACGTACCTCGACGCCGCGCGCCGTTGTGCCGACTACCTGTACGAAACGTTCTCGCCTCGGCCGAAGGAACTGGCTCACTTCGGCTTCAATCCGTCGAACATCATGGGGGCGGTCGACCTGTATCGGGTGACCGGAGAACCGAAATACCTGAAGCTGGCCGAAATCTTCGTGTCGATGCGTGGTTCGGCGCCGGGCGGCGAAAACCAGAATCAGGACCTTGTCCCCCTTCGACAGGAGCAAGAGGCCGTCGGGCACTGCGTGACCGCCACCTACTTGTATTGCGGTGCCGCCGACGTGGTTGCCGAGACCGGCGATACGAAACTGTTCGACGCCTTGCGTCGCATTTGGGTCGATGTGGTCACTTCGAAGATGTACATTACCGGCGGAACGGCGGCCGTCCACCACGGCATCGCGTACCGGCGCACGCTGCGTCCGTGGCCGAAGGATCCCGTCCACGAGGCCTTCGGCATGGAGTATCAACTGCCGAACCGCACGGCTTACAACGAAACGTGTGCCAACATCGGCGTGGCCATGTGGGGACGCCGCATGTTCACCTTGACCGGCGATGCCGAATACTTCGACACGGCCGAACGGGCATTGTACAACAGCGTGCTTTCGGCGGTTTCGCTCGAAGGAACGCACTTCTTCTACACGAACCCGCTGCGACGTTGCGGCGACGAAGTGCGGCTGTTGAGCAACGATACCTACGAACGCTGGGCCGACACGACCGACGCCTCGCCGTTGAACTGCTTCTGTTGTCCGCCGAACCTGACCCGCACGATCGCCAAGTTGTACCAATGGGCGTACGACATCGGCGACGACACAGTTTGGGTAAACCTGTACGGCGGCAACGTGCTCGACACCACGCTACCCGACGGCGACGCCATTCGGTTGACGCAAAAGTCGAACTATCCCTGGGACGGGCACGTGTCGCTGACGATCGACAAGGCGCCGTCGCACCCGATCGCCTTGCGGTTGCGTATTCCCGGTTGGCTGGCCGATGTCTCGACGGCCCCGGCGTTGCGGCTGAACGGCGAGCCGGTCGACACGGCGTTAAAGCCCGGTTCTTACGTGGAACTGAAACGGATCTGGTCGCCCGGCGACCGGGTGGAACTCGATTTGCCCATGGAGCCGGTACTGGTCGCGGCGAATCCGCTGGTCGATGAAGCACGCGGTCAGGTCGCCGTGATGCGCGGGCCGGTGGTGTATTGCCTCGAATCACCCGACCTGCCCGAGGACGTGTTCATCGACGATGTGTGGCTCGATGCCGCGTCGCCGATCACGGCTCGGCCGGGCGACGGACCGTTCGCCAAGATGATCGTCCTACACGCCAAGGGCTGGGAGATCGAATCGGGCGATTGGACGGGCACGCTGTACCGCCGATGGAATCCGGCGAATGCCCGGCCGATCGATCTGACGCTCATTCCCTATTTCGCCTGGGCGAACCGCGGCAAGTCGCGGATGACGGTCTGGCTGCCGGTCCGATGAGCCGCCGGTTTTCGCAATTCGAGCGGAAGCGGCGCGGTGGTCGCCGGGCGCCTTGACGCCCCCATTGCCGACGGTAAATTATGATTAGGGGTCGGAACCGGCCCCTAACCGAGTACGGTCTGCGGGAATGGCGGAATTGGCAGACGCGCTAGGTTGAGGGCCTAGTGGGCTTCGGCCCGTGGAGGTTCAAATCCTCTTTCCCGCACTGCCGAAAGTCCTCGGACGGCGACTGCACTGTTCGGGGACTTTTCGCTGCGCTGATGACGCCGGACGATTTCATCTCGTGCGTCTTGGGAGACGATCCAGCGAGTCGGGGCGATTGGCGCAAATGAGCCATGGCTTCTGTGCTGGAAAAGCAGCCTTGGTTTTCGGTGCGCAAAGGGGGTGTTGGACGCAAAACTCAAAGGGCTTTCCGCCGGCGCTGTGCGTCTCCTCTTGGCCAAGCAAACAAG
>CAYVVR010000236.1:0-6606 GCA_964454655.1 uncultured Planctomycetaceae bacterium
GTCTCCATCGCAAGCATAGTGTGGGCATCGGCGGACACATTTCGGCGGTCGATGCTGCCCAAGGGGATCCGTATCGTGAAGGGATGCGGCGTGAACTGGCGGAAGAGGTACGCATCTTGGCCGATTACACCGAACAATGTGTGGGCCTGATCAATGACGACGAGACGGCGGTCGGCAGTGTCCATTTGGGGATCGTGCATCGCTTCGATCTCGCGGAACCGAAGTTGGAACCGAACGAAAGCGAGATCACCGAAACCGGATTCGTACCCGTATCGGAGCTTTTGAACAATCTCGACGGCTTCGAAACCTGGTCGCAAATCTGTCTGCGAGGATTGTTCGTCGGCTAGAATGGAGCCGACGTAAACGCTCGATTGTTTGAGGCCGGGAACGCTCAAAAGTCATGGCCAAGGTCGTGTATCTCGACAATCACGCGACGACGCGGTGTGATCCGCGGGTCGTGGAGGCGATGCTGCCGTATCTGAGCGAACTGTACGCAAATCCTGCGAGCACGACCCACGAGCCGGGCCGCCGCGTGCGCTCGGCGGTCGAGATCGCCCGATCTCGCGTAGCCGCGTGCTTGGGAGTCGCCGACGACGAAGTGGTTTTCACAAGCGGGGCGACCGAAGCGAACAACTTGGCGATTTGGGGAACGTGGCGACGGCAGCGGGAAAAACGCCCCCACGTCGTGACTTCGGCGATCGAACATCCGTCGGTTCTCGAGGCCGTGCGTCGCGTGGAACGCGAAGGGGGCCGAATTACGATCCTGCCGCCGGACGATCGGACGAGCGAGCTACCCGGCAGAATTCATCCTGAGCAAGTGGCCGAGGCGTTGACGCCCGAAACGGGTCTGGTCTCGATCATGGCGGCGAACAACGAGATCGGAACCCTCCAACCGATTGCCCAAATTGGAGCCGTTTGTCGTGAGAAGGGAGTGTTGTTTCACGTAGACGCCGTGCAGGCCATGTCGACACAGGCCGTTTCGGTCGAGGCTTGGAACGCCGACTTGGTCAGCGTGTCGTCGCACAAGATCTACGGGCCGAAAGGCGTCGGGGCGTTGGTGGTGCGCCGTCGAAGGCCTCGGATTCGGCTAGAGCCGTTGATCGTCGGCGGAGGCCACGAACGGGGATTGCGAAGCGGCACCCTCAACGTGCCGGCGATCATCGGGTTCGCCGCTGCGTGTGATTTGCTTGCGGCGGAACGTGAGAGCGACGTCGCCAGGGTGCGCCGGTTGCGCGATCGCTTGTACGACGGATTGAAAGCTCGGGTATCCGACATTCACCTCAACGGGCCGGCGTTGGATTCGCCCGATCGGCTTCCGAACAATCTGAACGTGATGTTTTCGCGAGTCGAAGGAGAAACCCTACTGCTCCATTGCCCCTCCATCGCCGCTTCGTCGGGAGCTGCTTGTAGTTCGTCGAAGCCGGAGCCCAGCCACGTGCTGACGGCGATCGGTCTGACGGAAGACGAGGCTCGATGCAGTGTTCGGTTCGGTTTGGGACGCTTCAACAGTGACGACGACGTGATGTCGGCGGTTGAAGCCGTCGCCGAGGCCGTCGCGCGGCTGCGTCAGAGCGTCTCGTGACGACGGGCCGGCTGCGTCCGGAACAGCCCTGTTGCCAATGGTGTCGTCCCTCTCCTACAATCACCCGAAGTGAACGGCAGGCGAAATGGATGACCAAGGTGGCGCGAGGCCGTCGCGCCGCGGAGCGCATCATCGAAAAGGATCCATCCGTGAGCGGAACCGAATCGGACAAAATCTATATCGTCGGAATCGGCGAGGACGGACTGTCGGGGGTCACCGACTTCGCACGACGAGTGATCGAGGAAGCCGATGTATTGATCGGCGAATCGCACGCGCTGGCGCTGGTCGGCGAGACCAAGGCCGAGCAAATCACGACGCCCGGCGAATTGAGCGAGATCGCCGCCACCGTGAACAGGTACGCCGGACGCAAAATCGTGTTGTTGGCGATCGGCGATCCGTTGTTTTATGGGGTCGCCAGGTACCTTTGCGACCGCTTGGGCAAAGACCGATTCGAGGTGTTGCCGCACGTCAGCACGATGCAGTTGGCCTTTGCGCGGGTGAAGGAGAGTTGGGAAGAAGCGTATTTGACGAATCTGGCGAACCGCCCGCTGGAAGACATCCTCGACGTGATCGCCGTTGCCGAGAAGGTCGGCTTGTTCACGACCGAGACCTATCCCCCTGCCGCCGTTGCGAAAGCGTTACTGTCGCGAGGCATCGACACCTTCACGGTGTACGTGTGCGAAAACCTCGGCTCCCCCGACGAGCGGGTAACCTGCGGTGAGTTGGCCGAAATCGCCGATATGCAGTTCTCGCCGCTGAATGTGATGGTGTTGGTTCGCAAACCGGATGTGCCGGACCGGCCTCGCGACATGCTTGGTCGACGGCTGTTCGGAACCCCCGATGAAGTCTTTTTGCAGAGCAAACCGAAACGCTGCCTTCTCACGCCTCGCGAGATTCGCGTGATCGCCTTGGCGGAGTTGGATCTTGGGCCCTCCAGCGTCGTGTGGGACGTGGGGGCGGGAAGCGGGTCGGTGGCGATCGAAGCGGGCCAACTGTGTCGGGACGGAACCGTCTACGCAATCGAGATGGATCCCGACGACATCGAGTTGACCAAAGAAAACATCGCTCGGTTCGAAGTCAAAAACGTGGTGCCGGTATTCGGGCGGGCGCCCGAGGCTTGGGCCGACTTGCCCGATCCCGATGCCGTATTCGTCGGTGGAAGCGGCCGGCAGGTCGTTACGCTTTGCGATCAGGCGTTCGCGCGTCTCAAGCCGGGCGGTCGATTGGTCGTCACGATGGGAAGCATCGACAACGTCGCCGACGTGCACCGCACGCTACGCGGTTATTGCCACGATGTCCAGGTGTTGCTGATCAACGTGGCGCGAGGGAATTACCAACTTGATCGCGTCCGGTTCCAACCGGTCAGTCCGACGTTTCTTGTCTCGGTCGTCAAACCGATGAAGTGAGCCAAGCGGCGGTCGGGAGCTCTCCGGTGGATTTCTGATTCAGAGTGTGTTTCGTCGCACGATGCGCGATCGAGGGAGGATGACGGTGCTGCTTGAAACCTTCGGGAAAACGGTCGACCGCGTCGACGTGATCGTCGTCGGTGCTCATCCGGACGACGTGGAGATCGGGTGCGGCGGTACCGTGGCCCGGTTGGCGGACCAGGGATATGCGGTGGGAATCGTCGACTTGACCGACGGCGAGCCGACGCCGCGTTCCCCGTCCCCCGAAGTTCGCGTCGCCGAAGCCGTCGAGGCGGCGAAGATTCTCGGGGCGTCGTTTCGGTGTATTCTGCCTCTTACGAATCGGCGTTTGTTCGACGATTTCGAGGCACGCACCGCGTTAGCAACGGTGTTTCGGCAATTTCGCCCACGGCTTGTGCTCGGCTTAGGGGCCCCGACGCCGTTGGCGTCTCCGGATCATGAGCAAGCCGGCAAAATCACCGAGGCGGCGGTCTTCTATTCTCGCTTGTGCAAATGGGACGAATACTTCGACGGTCGTCCCCCGCATGTGATCGAGCGGTTCATGTACTACTACTTGGCCACGCGAGACCTGAATCCCGTGCGTCCGGGGGCTTGGGGGATCGTTCACGATATTACCGACACAATCGACCGAAAGATGGCGGCGATCGCCGCCTATCGCACGCAATTCGAGCAGCGCCCCGAGGTGCTTGAGCGTCTCAAGGCGATCAGCCTCCAACATGGCCAGACGGCAGGCTTCGTGGCCGGTGAAGTGTTAGGCGTCCCCGGCTCGTTGGGGACGAAGAACTTGATGGGGCTGCTGTTCGATTGACCGGCGCAACAAACGGCACGTACCGCTACGGCAAGGCTCGAAGTTTTCTCAGCGTGCTCAATGTTTGTTTCAAGTCGGGCCAGAGGGGGGCTTCGACTTGGAATTCACGCCCGTCTTGAGGATGTCGCAATGTGAGACGGAACGCGTGGAGGGCTTGCCGCGCAAGGACGACGCGGTCGTCTTTTTCGCGGCCGAGTAGCTCACCGAGCGTGATTTCGGCCCGGCCGCCGTACAGTTTGTCGCATAAAATCGGGCAGCCGATGTGAGCTAGATGAAGGCGGATTTGATGCGTCCTGCCCGTCTTGGGCCGAACATGAACGGCGGCGAATCCGTCGAATCGTTCGACCACGCGATATATCGTTTGGGCGGGGCGTGCGTCCGGGTGATTCCTGCGGATCGCCATCTTTTCCCGCTGTTTGGGATGAACGCCGATCGGTTCGTCGATCAGATCGCTGTCTCGGTCGGGAATGCCGCAGACGATTGCGAAGTATTCCTTCTTGATCGACCGATCGGCGAATTGCCGGGCCAGCTCGGCGTGGGCCCGATCATGTTTGGCGATTAGAACGGCACCGCTCGTGTCGCGATCGAGCCGGTGGACGATGCCCGGACGGGTCGGGCCTCCGAGCTTGCTCAGTTTTCCGCCGAAGCGGTACTGCACTGCTCCCGCCAGTGTTCCCGACCAATGTCCTCGTGCGGGATGAACGACCATACCAGGCGGTTTATTGACGACCGCCAACCAGTCGTCTTCGTAGACGACGTCGATCGGGATGGGTTCCGGTTTGGGAGACTGACGTGGAATCTCCGGCAAAATTAGCCGGACTTTCTGGCCCACTTTCAAGCGATAGGACGGCTTTCCCCCGTGGTCGTCAACGCGTACCCCACCTGCGCTGATGACGCGTCGCAAATGCGCACGACTATACTGCTGCAATCGGTACGTCAAGAAAACGTCGAGACGCCAACCGGCCTCTGCTTGCTCGACGACCAACTCGACCGGTTTGCCGCTTTCAAACCGGTCGAGCGGCGATGTGCTTTCGTCGGTCATAAGGAGCGTCGGACTCCTCGGAAGCGAGGTCAGTCTTGTCCTTGTTCCGTTCCCGATGTTGCCTCGTCGGTTCCAGAGGGAGCCGGTTCGTCGTCCGACGGCGAGGTGTTTTCGGGCGGCGTCAACGCGGGGCCAGAATTGTCGCCTTCGGCGGCGGACGAATTCGACGACTCGCTTTCGGGGGCTGCCGCTTCGTCGTTCGTGCTCGTGTCGTCGGACGATTCACCTACGACCTCGGGAATGTCGCCTCCGGTAGGAAGGCTGCCGGGATCGAATCCCATACTGTCGGAGACCGGCAAGTCGAGATCGCTCGCACCGGGGGCGGGAGGTTCGTAGGCTGCCAGCGCATCGAGCATCTTGAGCGTGTCTTTCCGTTGCAACATGACGGTCCGCCGCTTGGCCATGTCGCGATAACAGCTCTCGGGGAATTCTTCGATGAGCCGGTTGTAGTATTCGAGCGCCTTGTCGGCTTCCCCTTGTCCGTCACTGGTGGAAGCCAACGCTTCGTAGGCACGGGCAAGGCCCCACAACGCCCGCTCTTTGAGTTCTTCGTTCCGCGGTCGTTCGTAGATCTGCATGTACGCGTCGAGTGCCTTGCGGATTTCGTCGGCTGCATCGGCCTTGTTGACGGTCAACTGGTTGCAGCCTTGCTGTAAATGAAGATCGGCGGCGATCAACAGGGCCATTTGACCGCTCGCCGTTTTGTTGTAGTTGTCGTATACGTCTTCCAAGTTGGCCGTCGTGCCCACCCGCAGCGCCGCCCAAAGCGCCGAGGCGGCTTCTTCGCGGTACGCTCGCGATCGATTCGTTTGGACGACATACAGCACGACGAGCAATGCGACCAGAAGGCATACCCCCCCGATCAGGCGGCCGTGGGGGGCGAGCTTCTGATACCAGCGGACGAGCCAATCGGCGAAATCGTTGTGCTGCAATTCGTGACGGCGTTCGCTTCTCATATCAGGGCTTCTTCTGCTGGAAAAAGGCGGGTGGCTGTCGCAGGTAACGACAGAATGGCGTGAGAACCACCGAAAAACTCTTTCGACGATCGAAAGCCTTGAATATAGAAGGAGATACACGCACCCGTCAAGGCAAGCCGAAATCGCTGCGGCAGGGGGACGGCCCGTGGGAAACGACGCAGAATAGCTTGCATAGCTTGCGCTGCGTGCGGCA
Source organism: uncultured Planctomycetaceae bacterium (assembly GCA_964454655.1). Classification (GTDB taxonomy): domain Bacteria; phylum Planctomycetota; class Planctomycetia; order Pirellulales; family Thermoguttaceae; genus CAYVVR01. Next base: position 6,030 of record CAYVVR010000236.1, read on the forward strand.
AGAAACAACCGAGGGCACCGGATCTGGCCGGTACCCTCCGAACAGTTGGATCATTGGTTGCGTCACCTTCTCACTTCGGTACTGCACGATGCCCGAGAGATGAGAAGGTAGCACACTGTCTGACTTGGATGCCGCGGGGTTCGACCTTACTCGCCCACGTACGGCAGCAACGCCATGAACCGCGCACGCTTGATGGCTTTGGTAATGGCGTGCTGGCTCATAGCCGAGCACCCGCTCTTCCGCCGACCGATGATCTTACCCTGCCGATTGGTCAGCTTCTTGAGCAGGTCGATATCTTTGTAGTCGACGTACAACGGCCGGGGGTATTCACCGCCGACCATCAGAGGGTCTCGTTTGCGTCGCTTTGCTCGAACTCGCTTCTTTCGTTTTGCCATCGTACACTCGACTCGAACAGGTCAAAAAGGTTGCGTGTATGGTCTTGGTCGGTCACGAAAACGAGCCCCGCCGCTCGGACGCCGACCAGCATCGCTCAGCAAAGCTCTCCAGTGTATCGAATTGTAAGGAAAACGCAAGTCGCCCACCGCACGGAACTTATCTGAAGCCGATCGTTTCGAGA
>CAYVVR010000237.1:0-6599 GCA_964454655.1 uncultured Planctomycetaceae bacterium
TTTTGTTGCGCGTCTTGCGGCGTTTGCGGCGGCGGAACATCCAACGACCGGCTGCCAGCACCACGACAAACGGGACCATGAACATCACCGCGACTTGGCCCCATCCCGCGACCAATAGGATTTTGTGTACCAAGTCATTGTGATCGTCGGCGTTCTTGGGCATTTGGCCGGTCGCCTCGGCCACGTGGTGCAGCAGATCGACGGCGAAGGAGCCTTTTGGAATTTCTTGGTGGCAGGCGAGGCACACCCCCCGGCGATCCATGGCGGCCCGTTCTTCGTTGTTGAGCGCCCGCGATCGGCTGAAATGATGACCGACCGTCATCAGTTGGTTGCCTTCTTCGTCGACGATGCGGGACCAGTCGGCCTCGAGCCCTTCGATGCGGGGGCGTTGCACTTGGTATCGCTTGGGGAGGACTTGCTTATCGGCGGTTTCGAGATCGACGACGACATCCTCGTTCCACGGCCGCAGTGTGCGTCCGCCGTCGATGCCGTAGCCGAGCGCTTTTTCGGAGAGGTGGCACGACTCGCACGGCCGAGCGCGGCCTGTGTTCGTATGTGGTTGAAGGGGGCTCATGTCGAGAGTGGCTTGCCCCTCGGGGCCGCCTCCTTCGGTGCCGGGCGGAGAGCGATACAGGTGATTGACCATGATCGGTTCGCCGTCCGGCCCGATGATCGTGATCACCGGTTGGCACCCCGGAGCGACGGGCGTGATGCGTTGTTCGCCGTTGACGCCCAAGATCGGATCTTCCCAACGCAAGTACGACCGTTGTTCTTCGATCTTGCCGGGGATCGTGTTCGGATAGCCGGCTTCACCGCGTTCGCACGCATGTTCGGGGCTCGAGGCGTGGCGGTGGCCTGCACCGAGCCAATCGAAGCACGTGTTGCCGTTGGAATAATCGATCCGCACGTGGCATCCGTAGCACTGCGGCGCCCAGCCGGCATGGCACGTGTAGCACTCCATCTTGGCGATGTGGTCGCCGACGGCCACCATGCCCGTTCGCGCGGCGGTGCTGAGCAGCTTTTCTTCGACCATCGCCTTGAGCGGTTTGAGCTCCAGGTCGTTGCCGGCGGCCGTGTGAACAACGACGGTGTTCTTGCGGCGTACGACGTTGCGTAGCGGGTTGCCGCGAGCGGAAAGTAAGAAGCCGTCTTCGGCCGGGTACACGGTGGCTTGCTTGATGTGCTCGGGTAATTGATTCGTCGTGCCGCGCGGCGGGCCTTCGGCCAGCGACGGATCGAATTCGTCGCCGTAGCCCAGGGGCAACTCCCACGGATAGCGGTCGGGTGTTCCGTGGCAGTCGGTGCATTCGATTTCGACCGCACCGAGGTTCGCGCAGGCCAAGAAGCCGTCTCCGTGCACGTCGCCGGAGGTGTGACAGTCCATGCACAACATGCCTTTCTGGTAGTGGACGTCTTGTTCCATCGCCAGGTAGTGCTTGGTGTGCAAGGCCGGTTGGTGCCCGCCGTCGTCGGTGAACGGCGATTCGTAGGCCGTTTCCATCAAGCCTTGGAACGAGACGCCGATTCGTTTGCCGCGGTCATGGCAGGTCGTGCACGTTTCGACCGGGATGCCGCTGTAGGCGACGTCGTGCACCTTGACGACGACTTCGCGGGTGGCCTGGATCGAATGGACCAGCATGTGTCCCGCTTCGTCGTGCGGGACGTTCTTGTCGTTTCCCTCGTAATATCCCTCGTTGCTGTAGGGGATGTGGCACGACGAACAACCCATTCCGCGGTAGTCGCCGCGAACTTGCCGTCCTTTGACTGCATGATGGCAACGCAGGCATTGGTTCCGCAGGTACGTAAACGCGGCGTATTCGGGATTTTTGGCGATTTCGTCGGGATCGGTCGGGGCCTCGGGCAGGGCGTGGATTTCGTCGACGAATACTTGCGGTTCGAGTTTCTTGAGCTTGGCCATGTACGTGCGATAGGCATCGGTGCCCAACCGATACGCCGGATCGTCCGGATTCTTGTAGTCGTAGTTCCCGAAAAAGTGTTCGTAGGGCGACTCGGCCCCGAAAGCGGTTTGCAGTCCGCCGAATGTCCAGCAGACGCCCTGGATCTTGCCCGCCTCGGTCATCATCAGGCTCGACCATTGGACGTCGATGTGTTCCATGTGACACTGGCCGCACGTATTTTCGTTGATCCACGGCGAGCCGGGGTCGGGATAGAAGTCGCCGCTGTGGGCGGCCTCCGGGGTGTCGGCTTCGGGATCGCCGCCGTGGCAGATGGTGCATCCTTCCGGATCTCCCAGATCGGCTCCCATGTCGCGAATCTCGTGCATCATTTTCGAATCGGGCGGCATGATCGGTTCGATGCCCGCATGACAGTTCGCGCAGCCTTTGATGTTTGTAGCCGGCGGTGGGGCTGTTTGCGTGGCCTCGGTAAGCGGGGCGGGTGCGGGTGTTTCGGCAGTTTCGGGCGTGGGGAGTTCGGCGGGGGCGTCCGAGGCTTCGGCTTCACCCGGCGGCGCAGGGGCCACGACTTCGATTCGCACCTTTTCCGAGTTGTTGGTCGTTTCTTCCGCCGAAAGCGGAACCGTTGCCGACACGATCGCGAGTAGGGGCACGGCCGCGACGAGAAAGCGAACGAGTCTCGTAACAGCGAGACGACGATCGAGCGATTGCAGCCGACATTTCTGCGTCGCATGGTTCGTTTGCATCGTGGCGTCTCCTGCTGTCATCGGTCGTCGGTCACTCGGCGTGCGGTGGTTGTCTTACCATGACGATTCCAGATCGTTGCGACCGAGCCATTCCACGCGTACCCAAGCGGCGGTCGTTTCGACGAAACGACGCGCCCAGCCGATCGGTGGGGCGTTGAGGTCGCCCTTCGTCGCTTGATCCAACACATGACGGAGCTGCTCCGGTGATCGAATCGGTTCCAACCGAGCCGACGAAGTGTCGGGATCGAACTCGAAATACCACAACGACCGGTCGAGTTCGGCCGACCACAGGCCGTCGATTTCCACGCGATCGTTTTCGAGGCGAATGCGTCCTTGTGTTCGCAACCACGGGTAGATCGGGGCCGCCGAGGCGACGCGTCCTTGCGTTTGTAGTCGAACGGCATTGCCGAAATCCCACGGTCGCGTGAAGACGCACTCGTCGTTGTAGTTCGTGTGAACCGCCGGGGGAACCGCCGCGAGAATCGTCGCCTGTTGGGGCAGATCGCCCTCGGCGGTCGTCTGATGAAATGCGCCCAAGATTCGACGTTGCAATTCCCACCCGGCAAGATAGTTGTCCCGCTGTACGAGAAACGATTGGGTCGCCATCACAACGAGCGCCGCCAATATAACGCAGCGCAAACCAATCGCAAAACGATCGGCGCGGCGTTTGTCGAAAGCCTCGCTGCGCGGGGCGGGAAGGTGTGCTTTCGGCGATACCAAAAGCGAAGCCGTAAGCGCAAGGACGATCCAAAACGACGTCAACTTGCGGTTGTCGTAGCCGTACACCACCGCATAACTGCCGGAAAGCACGAACAGGCCGGCCGAGGCGATAAGGCAGGCGATGCACAACGCCGCCAATCGACGGGGCGACCAGGCCGAAACATCGGTTTGTTTGTCTGTAAACTTCGCATCGGATGGCGGTTTCTTTTTCGATGCTTTTCGGCGTTCGGCGCGACCGGCGAGTGTCACAGACGGCAGGAACAAGCAGACAACGACGGCGATCAGCGCGAGTGCCGTCATAGGGTGCACCGTCAAGCCGGGACGGCGCAGGCCGTCGGCCAAAAGCAACGGCACCTGGCCGACCAGCGACAGCCAATAAGCACTCGATCGCACCATGCCGCCCAAGCCGCCGGGGTGAAGTCGCGACATGTCGTCCCACAGCAGCGGCGCGATGCCTTTCTGATACACGGCAGCGGCTACTACGACACCCAGCGGAGGAAGCACGTATTGCAACACGAAGCGGACCGGCTTGCGCTGTAAGTCGGGCGCTTCACCCTCAGAAGCGTTCCGCGAAGGGGAAGCCCACAGCCGATACGGCAACACGATATTCAACAACAGCAAGGGCAGAAAGATTTCGTAGATCAACAGTCCGGCAAGCAACAGGGCGTTTGCGGCGATCAGCGCAAAGCTCCCAGCCCGCGGTTTCGCGGCGGCGCGAACGGTCAAGGCAAGCGACGCCGCCCACACGAGCATCGACCATGCCGCGAGTTGTTGCATGCACACCGAGAAGATCAACGTAGACGCGACACAGGGAACGGCGGCAAGCAAGAAGAACGCAACGGCCGGACGAAATCCCGCGATTCGACGCCAGACGACCGCCGTCAGGGCCATCGCCGCCAACCAGGCACCGGTCAAAAAGAAGGCATAAGTCTGCGGCCCGCCGCCGAACGGCGCGCACGACACCGACACGCCGACCAATACCGCCGGTGCCAGCGGACGCGCCGCGAACAGCGAGAACCACCCGCGGTACTGCGCGATCGGGTCGGGAGTATCGTGCACGGCTGCGACGACCATCCAATCGTCGCACACGAATCCGGCGCCGCGAATCCACGGAACGAATACCGTCAGAACGAATACGGCGGTAAGGACGAGGAGAACGCGAGGCGCGGGATGTTCGATGTCTACGTCCATCGGATACTCCGTTTGACGACGGACTTCGAGTCGAGACGCCGGACCGCGGACCGAGCCGGTTCGATCCGGCCGACGATTGCAGCCGACGACGAACGGTGATCATAATAGCACATCCTGCGACCGACGGCATCGGTGATCGGTGGGGTACGAGAAGCCTTTGTCGTGCGGTCTTCTGCTTGCTTCCCGCCGTCCACAACCATCCTCACCTCCCAATGGAGGCTGTCCCCATGCGAACGCTATTTCGTTCCGGTCGAGCGCGTTTCGAACCGTCGTTTACAGCAAGGAAGTTTGGGAAGTCACTGCGAAACAAACCGCTTCTCGGTGTTGTTGCCGTTTGGGTGGTTTGCGGAATTGGGGCGGTGTGTGCCGGTGCCGCGGAGGGCGACCTGTGGACCTACGCAAGGCAGAACGCGGCAAAGCATCGGTTCTCGACGCTGTTTACCGCTCACGACGTGCGCGATTCTCTGGGGAACGAAGCTGCCATCGACGAGGCGATCGCGTGGTGCAAGGCGACGGGAATCACGAAAGTTTATATCGAGAGCTTTCGTAGCAATTACCAGGCTCCACGCGAGTTGTTGGTTCGGGCGCGGGACCGCTTTCGCGACGCCGGTTTCGAAGTGTGCGGATGCGTGACGACGACGATCGTCGGCAAACGATCGACCGGTTGGAACTTGATCTCGTGTTATACCGACTTGGCGACGCAGGAACGAATCGCCGACATCTTCCGCTACACGGCCGAGATATTCGACGAGATCATGATCGACGATTTTTGGTTTACCGACTGTGCGTGTTCCGATTGCGAGCGAGCAAGGAAAGCCCGCACGGTGACCGTCGGAGAGAAGACGTTTCCGGTACGCGGCGATTCGTGGGCCGACTATCGTTGCGAGCTGATGGTTCGCGTATCGCAAGAGAAGATCTTGGCCGCCGCCAAGGCGGTGAATCCCGATGTGGTCGTCATCATCAAGTATCCGCAATGGTACGAGCGATTCCACGAACGCGGATATGAGGTCGCCCGCGAGACCGCCGACTTCGACAAGATTTGGGTCGGCACCGAAACTCGCGACTACGACGATCCTCGTTGGGGCGGTCACGTGCAGTACGGCGCCTATTTCTTGATGCGTTGGCTGGGCGGTATCGGCGGAGAGAAATGCGGCGGAGGATGGTTCGATCCGTTGGGAACGACGGAGGCGACCTACATCGAGCAGGCGAGGCAGACGGTCTTGGGCGGGGCGGCCGAGTCGATGCTGTTTTGTTACGGGGCGTTGCACCGCGATCATGGACCGCAAGACATCGTCGCCTTCCGTCGGCATGCCGCCGAATTGATTCGCGTCGGGGGCGAAGTCCGCAAGCGAACGCCCGTCGGCGTGGCGGCCTACCGACCCGTCAATGCCGATGCATTCGACGAGCAACGGATTTTCGACTACCTGGGAATGATGGGGTTGCCGTTGGTTCCCTGTCATGAGTTTCCGGCCGACGCCCGGGCCGCGGTGTTCACGGTTCACGCGACGAAAGATCCCGAATTTGCGCCCAAATTCATGCGCTTGGTCGAACGCGGCATCCCGATCGCCGTGACCGACGGGCTTGCCCGCAGGCTCGAAGGACGAATCGACCTGAACCGCCCGAACGTCCGCATCTTGCCGGTCAAAGGAAAACCGAAAGAGCTGCTCGAGTGGGATCAATCGCAATTGGACGCCTTGCGATCGTTCTTGTTGCGACCGCTCGAACGGTCGTTTTCGGCACCCAACGGCGTGGGATTGTATCTGTTCGCCGACGGCAGTTGGGTAGTCGAGAATTTCAACGATGATCCTGCCGAAGTCGAACTCGACGGGCGCACGTTTACGATTGCACCGCGCGACTGGAAATACGAGTGGAAATAGCCCTCGACGGCAAGCAAACTACAAGCACAGGAACGCGGCCGACGACGTCGGCAACGGGGTTGTTGCAGATCGCGATGGTCCAACGCAAGAACGACTTGTGAGGAGGTCGACACGATGAACCAACGTCGTCGGGAATTCGTCTTGGGAGC
>CAYVVR010000238.1:0-6558 GCA_964454655.1 uncultured Planctomycetaceae bacterium
CCATTCTCGAACGGCCACGTTGTAGTTTTTCACCTTAGGAAGCAATCGTTCCAGATCGGTCAGTTCGTGGTAGTGCGTGGCAAAGAACGTGCGGCAGCCGATCTGGTCATGAAGGTATTCGACGGCCGCCCAGGCGAGGGAAATGCCGTCGTACGTGCTGGTGCCGCGGCCGATTTCGTCCAAGATGACCAGACTTTTCGCGGTCGCAAGGTTCAAGATGCGGGCCGTTTCGATCATTTCGACCATGAAGGTACTGCGTCCGCGGGCAAGCTCGTCGCTGGCTCCGACGCGGGCGAAAATACGATCGGCGGTTCCGATGCGGGCTTTCCGCGCAGGGACGAAACTTCCGATCTGGGCCATCAGCACCAGAAGGGCCGTTTGTCGAATGTACGTGCTCTTTCCGGCCATATTCGGGCCGGTGATGAGCAACACGTTGCCCTCCTCGGGCGAGCAGACGGCATCGTTGGGGACGAACGTGCCCTCGGGTTCGGTAAGATCGAGAACGGGGTGACGGCCTTCGGTGATTTCGAGGACCGGTTCCTCGGTGATTTCGGGACGACAATATCCCCGGTCGCGTGCCAGTTCGGCCAGCGAGGCCAAGGCGTCGAGGACGGCGATTTGTCGTGCCGTTCGCTGGAGTTGCGACCGGTGCCCTAAAACGGCGTTGCGCAACTCGACGAATAGTTCATATTCGAGTTGCTTGGCCTGCTCATCGGCGGTGAGTACCTTGTCTTCGTATTCTTTCAGCTCGGGAGTGATGTACCGCTCGGCGTTTTTCAGGGTTTGCTTGCGGACGTAGGTCGACGGAACCTTGTCGCGATGTGCGTTGGTGACCTCGATGTAGTAGCCGAAGACCTTGTTGTAGCCGACCTTGAGCGTGGGAATGCCCGTCCGCTCACTTTCGGCCGCCTGATAGTTGGCGATCCATTCCTTGCCGCCGCGTGCCAGCTCTCGCAGGTTGTCGAGGTCGCTGCGGTAACCCGGTCGGATGAAGCCGCCCTCGGTAGCGGCGAGAGGGCAATCGTCTTCCAGCGCGGCGTCCAATAGCTCGCGCAAGTCGGGAAAGACCTCGCACGCCTGGTCGATTTCCTGAAGCAGAGGCGAGTGGACGCCGTCCAGCGCCGCCTTGATATCGGGCAACATCCGCAGCGTACGTCCTAAATACGAGAGGTCGCGCGGGGTACAGCGTCCCGTGGTGATGCGAACCAGGAGACGTTCGATATCGTACACCCGGCGCAGCGATTCCCGTAGGTCGCGGCAGCGTGCCTGATCGTCGACCAGCTCGGCGACGGCCTCTTGTCGGCGACGGATCTGCGACACGTCGATCAACGGGGCGGCCGTCCATTCGGCGAGTTGCCGCGAACCCATGGCGGTCACGGTCCGGTCGAGTACCCACAACAGCGAGCCTTCCCGGCGCCCTTGGCGGAGGGTACGAGAGATTTCCAAACTGCGCCAAGTCGATTCGTCGATTTCCAGGCACACCCCCGGCTGGTAGCGTTCCAGACGTTCGATGTGCTCGAGCGAAGTCTTTTGCGTCTCGTAAAGGTAGTCGAGAATCGCGCCGGCCGCCCGCACCGCCCCGCGATCGGGGCCCGATTCGTCGAACCCGAAGCCTTCCAAGCCGTTGGAACCGAAGTGCTTCGTCAAATTTTCGACCGCGGTCGGATACGAAAACGCCCATGCTGGTCGGCGGGTGACCAACATGCCCGCCGATTGTTGGTCGGGAATCGGCGCGGCCTCGGTGCTGATCAGGCACTCCGACGGGGCCAGCCGGGTGATGTGATCCCATACCCGGTCCGGGGCGAACGTTCCCGCAAAGAAACGCCCCGTCGATAGATCGATCCAGGCCAGCCCGACCGGTTCGTCGTCCGACAAGGCGACGAGATAGTTCGGCTCTTTCGGATCGAGAATCGCTTCGTCGGTGACGGTGCCCGCGGTGACGACGCGCGTGATCTCACGACGCACGAGCCCCTTGGCCTGTTTGGGATCCTCGACTTGATCGCATACCGCGACGCGTTTTCCGGCGGCGATCAGCTTGGCGAGATACGTTTCCAGTTGGTGGTGCGGAAACCCCGCCATCGGGGTGGCATTCTCGCCTTTGTCGCGACTGGTGAGCGCAAGATTGAGGATGCGGGCGGCTTCCTTGGCGTCGTCGTGGAAGAGTTCGTAGAAGTCGCCCATGCGAAACAGGAGCATGGCGTCGGGGTGCGCCTGCTTCGCCTCCATGTATTGCCGCATCATCGGAGTCAGATTCTCTTTCATGTACGCCATGCTAGCAGAGGAGATTGAGAACCCTCAAGAGGCCGCATGTTTCGTCGTGGGGTAGGACCGAGAGGCGTTTGAGATGCGAACCGCCGTCCGTCCGACTACGATGGATGGATCGAACGCCGGGGGGACGGTTCTTCCCGCAAGCTTTGTTTCGACCTGCACTGCCGAGGGTTCTCAGATGGTTCGTGTGTTGCTCGTCGTCGGAATGCTCTTATCGGCGGTGTCGATTCCGGCTGTTGCGAAGGCGGTGGTCGTCGATGTTCGAGACGTCGGGGCGGTCGGTGACGGCCGGACCGACGATACGGCGGCGATTCAGAAAGCGATCGATGCCTGCGCCGAAAACGGCGGCGGTCGCGTGGACTTTCCCCCCGGCCGTTACTTGGCGGGCTCCGTGCGGCTGAAAAGCCGGATCGAAATGCATTTTGCCGAGGGGGCGGTGTTGGTCGGAACGAGCAACCTCGATGCGTATTTCGGATTCGAACACGCGGAGTGGGGAAAATCTCGCTGGCATCGCGGGCTGATCGTCGGTGAGGGGCTCGAGAACGTCGCATTCACCGGAAGCGGCATCATCGACGGGGGAAACGTGCGTGATCCTCGTGGCGAGGCGGGATTGCGCGGTCCGCACACGATCTTGCTGGCTGACTGCTCAAACGTAGTCTTGGACGGTTTGACGGTTGCGAATTCCGGAAACTACGCGTTCCTCTTTTACGCATCGAATCACGTGAGGGTGAAGAACGCGACGTTTCAGGGAGGTTGGGACGGCGTCCATTTTCGCGGCAGTGCCGACCGGTGGAACAAAGACGTGCGCATCGAAGATTGTCGGTTCTATACCGGCGACGATTGCATCGCCGGGCACTACATCGAGGATGCCGTCGTGCAGCGTTGTTTTCTGAACTCGTCGTGCAACGGCGTGCGGTTGATCGGACCGGCGCGACGGCTGACGTTCGAATCGTGCCGTTTTCAGGGGCCCGGCAAATTCGAACACCAAACCAAGGAAAATCTTCACCGCACCAACATGCTGGCGGGCATCATCCTTCAGCCTTCGGCCTGGACCCCGACGCCGGGGCCGTTGGAAGACATTCGGATTGCCGATGTGTCGATGTCGAAAGTTGCCTGCGCCTTGCACGTTTCGATTCGTGAGGGAAACACGGCCGACCGGATCACGGTCGAGCGATTGTCGGCGGTCGACGTGTACGCTTCGGCGGTGTCGTTCGAAAGCTGGGCCGAACCGCCCATCGGGCGGGTTACCCTTCGCGATGTGCGCGTGCATTACACGCCCGATGCGGTGATCGATCCGCGTTTGGGCCGGCCGCCGAAGGTCCAAGATCCGATCCGCAAACCCGGCGTGGGCGTGTGGAATCGAAAGTTGCCCGTTTGGGGACTCTACGCGCGACGGGTGGAAGATTTGCGTGTCGACGGGCTGGAGATGACCACCACGGACGAGGGGGAAGCACGCCCGGCCATCCTGCTGCATGAGGTGCCCGTTTTTCGATTGGGCGATCCCTCCCGGTCGGCGAAGCCGCCGATGATCGAACATTTGCCGCTCGACGTTCGGTGACGCACAGCGCGGCGTTACTGGATGTAGCGTTCTTCTTCCTCGTTCGAACTGACGGAAATCTCGCCCATGTCCTCGAGTCGCCGAATGATATCGACGATTTGTTGCTGAACCTGTTCGACGTTCGAGGCTTTGACCGGCCCGAGGTATTCCATTTCTTCCAACAACAGATCGGCCGCTCGCTTCGACATGTTCTTGAGGATCTTTTGTTTGAGCTCGTCGCTTGCCCCTTTGAGGGCCATCGCCCACTGCGAGTTTTCGACGTTCTTGAGAATGGTTTGAATGTCGCGGTCCGAGAGCTTGATGATGTCGTCGAAGACGAACATCAATCGTCGAATCTCGTCGACCAGGTCGGGATCTTCTTGTCCCAAGTTTTCGAGAATGTTGCGTTCGGTGGCGCGGTCGATGACGTTGAGGATTTCGGCGACCGTGGGCACGCCGCCGGCCTTCTCGAAACGCTGGCTCATCACGCTCGACATGCGGGTTTCTAGCCCGTTCTCGACCGCATGAATGATGTCGGGACTGGTTTGGCCCATCGTCGCGATGCGGCGAACGACCGAAACCTGGCGCTCGGGGGGAAGACCACGGATGATTTCTGCCGCTTGCTGCGGCGACAGGTGCGAGAGAATCAGCGCGATCGTTTGCGGATGTTCGTCGATGATGAACGTGAGCAGGTTTTGACTGTCGACTTTCTGAAGAAAGCCGAAGGGTAACGCCTCGATGGATTGCCGGACGGCTTCGAGGGTAGCGCCGGCGGCTTTTCCGAGGGCCTGTTCCAATAGCCCCTTCGCAACGTCGAGTCCCCCCTGCCCTCCGGTCAGTGATCCCGGCTGCGCGGCGGCGAATTCTCGAATCGCCTGTTCTTGTTCATCGGGAGTGACTTGAGAAAGCCGCGCAATCTCGATCGACACGGCTTCGATCTGCTTCGGCTCCAATCGCGCCAAGAGCTGTGCCGCCTGTTCGTTCGGCATGCTCATCAACAGGACGGCGGCTTTCCGAAGGTTGCTGGCCATGAGAACAGAGCGTTCCGGTTTCGATCTACGAAATCGACAATCGTGGTCGCGCAGCGCACGCGCATCGCTCGGCACGTCGTCAACGCAATTTTCTCTTCGGTTTTCGAGATCGCGGAAGTTTAGGCAAAGTGTGAGGGTTGTAGTGGTGCAGTTTTTGTGATGGGCGGGTCGCAAAGTGCCTTCCGTCAGTCACTTTGGTGCATTTGCCGGTTTCGTAGCCGTGCTTGGTGGGGCTCAATGATTCTGAGTGCGGGGGCGAGCGGGAGCCCACCCCCCCTACGAGATGCATGTTCAGCCGTATGAACAGCAAGATCGTACCGCTGCCGAGAGAGCTTTCGGCGAAATGGCGGAGGTTTCCTGCGAAACAAACTTGCTTCACTTTGTCCACGACCTAGTTTTTCCCAGAATTTTTCATTTCGCCACGCGGTGGGAAGCGACGTAACGGGCTTCGCAACCGCGGATCGCCGGGATGCCCCCTTTGACGCCATGGTTTGCTCCCGGCGAAGCGTTGCAAAGGTTGGAATTGGTGAGAGTCGGAACGGACGATGCATCCGAATCCGTGGGGCTGCCGGCTCGATCGCGAGGAACTTCTGCCCTAATTCGGTGAGGTCTTGATCCATGAAGCTGCAAAAGAAGATTGTCATCACGAGCATCGGCGGAGTCGTCGTGACGGCTGTGGCCATCATCGTGCTGTTGGTCAGCCAAAAATCGTGGTTGAAGGAATCGGTACGGCGCGAAGTCGGCATTCTGGGCCGTGATCAGTGCGCCAAGGTGACCTCGAGCGTGTACCAAATGCTCGAGGTGTACAACGAGGCCATGAAAAAGCGAATGCACAACGACCTCGAGTTGGCCTTCGAGTGCCTGGAAGACGTGGGCGAGGTCACGTTTGATTCCGAAACCGTGACTTGGGAAGCCATCAATCAATACACGAAACAGCCCACCCGAGTCGAACTCCCGAAAATGCTCGTCGGTGGACAATGGTTGGGCATGAACCGAAGCGCCGATCAACCGTCGCTGGTCGTCGACGAACTCCAAAAGCGGTCGGGCGATACGTGCACGATCTTCCAACGCATGAACGAGCAGGGCGATCTGTTACGGGTATGTACGAACGTGATCAAGTCCGACGGGACGCGAGCGATCGGCACGTATATTCCCGCCGTGAATCCCGACGGAAAGGCCAACCCCGTCGTTTCCACCGTGATGCGAGGGGAAACATACATCGGCCGCGCGTACGTTGTGAACAAATGGTATCTCACCGCGTATGCCCCTATTTTCGACGCCGATAAGAAAGTCGTCGGATGTCTCTACGTCGGCGTGCCGCAGGAAGACGTGCCGGAACTTCGGGAAGGAATCATGAACGTCGTCGTGGGCAAGTCCGGGTACGTGTACGTCTTGCAAGGTAGCGGCGAGAATAAAGGGTGCTACGTCATCTCCAAGGGCGGTGAACGGGATGGTGAAAACATCCTTGAGGCAAAAGATGCGAATGGAACTCCCTTCATTCAGGAGTTGATCGACAAAGCGCTCAAAGCCAAACCGGGCGAAATCTCATTCCAGCGATACGCGTGGAAAAACCCCGGTGAAGATCATGCTCGCTGGAAGGTGGCCGCGGTTACCTATTACGAACCGTGGGACTGGGTGATCGGTGCCGGGGCGTACGAGGACGACTTTGAAGACGCATTGGGCCGCATTGACGCGAGCTTGTCCACCACAATTTGGTGGACG
>CAYVVR010000239.1:0-6551 GCA_964454655.1 uncultured Planctomycetaceae bacterium
TTGCAGGCGGTAGCTTTCGTTCTGATCGTCGGCGTTTTCGATGCGGGTGCGAAGGTTCTCGATCGCCGCTTCAACGGCCTCTCGCCAATCGTTCGGCCGTGAAGTCGGCGCGACCGGTTCGGGGGATTTCTCGCCGTCGGCGCGATGATCGGATGCGGGCGGCGATTGTGAATCTACAGGAGTCGCTGCTTCGTTTTTCGGTGTTTCTTCCGCGTTCGGCTTCGCCACCGGCTCGTTTGGACGAGGCGATGGTGCGTCGTTTGACGTCGCGACAGAAGCGGGTTGAGGCGCGCCGACCGGCTGTGGAAAACGCCCGGGAAGTGTTGCTGCGGTGGGCGTTGCAGCGGAAGTGTACAGACCGACGGCGTCGGCTGGAGGGGGCGATGACGCCGGAATCGACGCTTGGTATGGAGGGGCTTCCGGTTTGGCGACGTCCGTGAAACGGGTTGCCGTTTGGTTGGCGGCTTGCTGCGCGTGTTGTTTGCGGTAGCTCAAGGTCGCGCGAAAGGTGGCCACGATCTGCGGCCACAACTGCGGCGGAGTCTGGGACAGGTCGTCGATCAGCCGCTGCCGCGATTGGGCGTCCAACAATCCTTCGCGGTCTAGCTCGGCGACCAGCGAGGCGACCGTCATCGGGGCCGCCGAAGGCGAAGCGGACGACTCCGGGGAAGTTTCGCAGCCCGCCTCAATCGAGGATGCGCCGGTCGGCGAAGTCGCAACGTTGGGAGATGTTTGACGGTCCGAGGAGGACCGATTCGTTGTCGTCGTGTCGTTTGGCGTGGCTTGATTCGAACTTGAGGGAGGCGACGAAGGCGTTTCCGGCGATTGCAACGTCGGCGACGATTTCCACGGCATGTGAAAGACCGGCGTCGCGCAGCCCGCAACGGCGATCGAAACAAAGAACGCCCCGATCGCAACCAAACGGCAAGGCGACAACGACGCCCCTTGATGCTCAAGGCGCGCAAGCAGCCGGGCGCATATCCTCTTACTGCGAATCGCGGATCGTCCTTCCATGGACTGTGGCTCTCGCGTGCGCAAACCTTCCCTATCGAATGTGACCGGCGGGAATGGTAAAGAAACCTCCCAATCGCGACAAGGTTGGTTTGGAAAATGCGGTCGCCTAGACTGTGCAGCTTTTCTAGGTTTTCCAGGTGCTCACCAGAGCGGTTTAACCGCAGCCGCCTTTCGGGGCTTTGACGGTGGTTTTCAATTGCACTTTCTTGGCGTATTCGCGATTCAGCGAGGGAACTTTGGCGTCCGTTTTTGCAAATGAGGGACGATCCCCCAAAGCGACGGGCGTGATCGATGGATCGCGGTGGAAGGCGTCGGCGTAACGGAAGGTGTCGTCGCCTTGGGGGGGCGTATCCGAATCGGGGATCTCTTGTCGGGCGTAAAACAGGTCGAGCCAACGATTGACGCCGCCCGCCAACACGTAAGCATTCGCGTTGGGAAATACTGCCAATCGTCGCCACGCCTCGACGGCTGCGGCTTCGTCGTTCGACATGACGATGACGACCGCTTCCGGCGGAATCGAGCGGATACGCGCCGCCGTCAGCTCAGCAAGGGTAATGCGCTGTGCGTCGCGCAGGTGGAACAGGTTGTAGTCGGCTTCATTTCGAACGTCCAACAACAGCACGCGAATTTGTCGATTGTTCATTAGCTCATAGACTTCGGCCGGGTCGACGAACACCTCCCGCGAGTCGAGCTTGGCGGCAAGGTTCTCTTCCATCATCGCCATTCGCCGTTCGACGTCGGGTTGACCGACGAAAACCGTGATTAGGACGAGGACGGTTCCCAGGCCGACGATTCCACCGAGAGTTCGCTTGGCGATCGGTAGAACCGCACTCGGCTTGCGATTACGTCCGATCGTGCGTTCGGCCAGTTCGGCGGCAGCGAATGCTCCGATGGCCATAACGAACACGGCGAAGACGACGAGTCCGGCATCGACGTGGAGGATGTCGGGCCACGTGAGACGCCCCAACGCACCGGTGAATTCCCAGAACCCGGCGTAGGCGGGAGCGGTAATCCCGAAGAGAAAAATCCCGAACACGACGCCTAAAGCGAAGAACAGGCCGTCGATCTTGAGGGTTGCCGCCGATACGAGGCTCGTGCCGGGGCAATAGCCGCCCAAAATGAATCCGAATCCCAAGGCTAAGCCGCCGACGACGGCCGGTCCAAGATGCGTGGGCGGTACCCACAGCATGTCGAAATCCAAGATGCCGGCTGCCGAGCATGCAAATACCAAGATCATGGCCGTCACGATGGCCGTGAACATGACCTTCAAGACGCGCATGTCGGTCAGGTAGAACTGGGCCGCCAGATTTCGCGAGTTGCCGAATCCGGCGCGTTCCAGCACGAACCCGAAGAGGAACCCGATGACGAGCGTGGCGAGCGGTCCGGTCCAATTTAGCGGGGCGAACATGGTTCGATTCTCCTCGACCTCGACGATTGTTTGGTGAGGGCTGTCAAGGACGCCCAGGCCCTAGGTCCACAAACGACGCATGGGCCAGGCGAGTAGGTATCCGCCGACGAAGATCATGATCATGAACACCCAGCTGCCGACCGAGAGCACGGCTCCGCCGGAAAGAGCTTGGCCCGACGTGCATCCGCGGGCCATCGCAGCTCCCCAGCCCATGAGGCTGCCTCCGGCGAAGGCGAAAATCCAACGCGTCCGGATACCGATACGAGGCCCCTTGTACGTTTGCGGTCGCAGCCGACCGGCGGCGAGTCCCGACACGAAACCGCCGAGGATGACGCCCAACGCCATCCATACCATGCGGTGATCAAGCGAATCGGCCGCACCGCCGCATATCGGAGCGAAATACAGGTTGTGATTGCAAACGTTCGGCGAAAGTTTTTGTACGATCGTTCCCAATATGTGAGACAGACCGCCGGAGGCGCCGAGTCCCGACCCGGCGACGAAGAAAGAGCCGAATAGAACCAAACCCAACGCCGTGCCGGCGATGTACGGGTTCCAGTAGGTTTGCGTCTTATCGAATACTTGGGATTCGCCGTCCGATTTGCTCGTGTTCATGGCTATCACCCTTGCTTCGGTGGGGCCGTTTGGGACGTGATGTGTGTCATGTGGCCGCCGATTCCGTGCCGGCCGGAGTCGCTTCGGTTTCGTCGTCGATTTCCTCGTAGCCGAAGATCATGGCCTTCAAGTAACTGGTGGGCGTGGGGCCTGTCGTGGTGAGGTAGACATGTGCGATCAGGAAGGCCCCGAACAACCAAGCACCGGCCAGATGAATAGCCGCTACGGTACCCAAACCTCCCAAGGCTGTGACGCTGTCGGGACGATATTGCGCCCCCCACATCAAAAGCCCCGTAACGACTTGAAAGGGCAAAAGCACGTTCAAAATGCTCAAGTACGTGATTTGCTGAAGCGGATTCAAGCGATGTTCCGGCGTCTTTTCGAGCGGATGCGGCTCGCCGCGAAACATGCCGACGAGATAGTACCGCGCTTGTTTGGCCGCCAGCGTCAAGAAGTCGTTGGGTTGCGGTAGAAACTGCCGGATCGTGCCGGTGGTCACGTAGTAAAACAGGCCCAAGAAAGCATTGAGAACCAGCAGAAGGCCGAGTGCATTGTGAATCCACACGGCCGTCGCCATCGGCACGAAGGGGAGGTAGTGCGGCGCATGGATGGCCACGCCCGTAACGACCAGCGTCAAAATGGCCGCCGCCTGGCACCAATGCCAGATTCGCTCGTAGGCCGAATACATGAGGACTCGCTTGGGCATGATCGGTCTCGCTGAATATGACGATTGTCGATGTTTGCGCACGTCTTACCTGCCGGCTTTCGTTATCCGGCGACCGGCATGAACGGCGACTCCGAGTACCGTAGCGGCAACGATCAAGAGGCCCACAAGATCGATTGCCGATTGCGGACTGTGGCCGAGCAGGTAGTAGTTTTGTGCTTCTACCTTCGGGCGAAATGTCAACGTTCCTCGATTGCTGTCGAACTCGCCGATCACCGCCGGCACCGTGCCCGGCGAAAACGCGATCGAAGCGTTGTGCGGTGCGGGTCCAAAATCGAGTACACGTGCAGCCGCCGATTCGGGGTGGTGGCAGGTCTCGCACTCCTTGACGGCGTCCTCGGCTCGACCGACACCGTGATGAAGCTCGAAGGGAACGGCTTCGCCGACCAGCTTCGGATCGGCCACCCCGACCGCTTCAAGTCGCTTGCGGACGGCCTCAACCTTGGCCGCGGTATCCAAGACACGCTCTTTTTCGTCGAGGCGGCCGTCGTGGTTCGTATCGAGTGCGGCGAGAATGTCGGGGTGATAGTCGTCGCCTTCTCGCACGGCGGCCTGTAGATCGGCAAAACGCACCGGTCGCGGATCGTCGTCCCCGGTCGTCCAATACCACGCAGCAACGAGGTTGACCGGCGTCAGCCGGGCTTTGCCGTCGGAATCGGTTCGCGGCAGGAGGACCGGTTCGAACCCGGTAACGAGCGAGCTTGCGGCTTCTTTCGGCGACTCGATGCCGCGCCAAGTGATGCGAGGATGGCCGTTTTCATCGAGAGTGGTCCAGTCGATCGCCGCCAGAGCCGGCGCGTACGTTTGCGGGATGTGACAGGCTTCGCAGGCCAATCGGTCGAAATGCACGCGGCGATAAGGAAGCCATTCGTGCGTCGATTCGGCGTCGTGGCAGTCGCGGCAAGTTCGCATGGTGTCGGTCAAATGGGAGGCGATCCGGCCCTGGACCGTGCTCCCTTTCGCGAAGTCGTGGCTCGGACGCCGGAGGAATTCCTCGGTCGTGACGCGACGCGGATCGAAACGTAAGTGCTTCGGGCGCATGTCCTCCGACGGTCGGTGCATTGCCGGATCGTTCAGGGAGAAATGGCAACTCCGGCAGTCGAGCATCGCCTGCGCGTGGACATCCCAAGGTCGTGCCAGTTTCTCGCGGTTTCGCAAGTTGACGGCCGAGTCGGAAATGCGTTGCGGTGAGAACACTTGCCCTTTCGTGGCGGTCGACCATTGTCGCGGCGAAAGTTCGATCACCAACGGTTCTCGGTCGAACCACACCTGCCCGTGGCAGGCCCCGCAGTTCTCCGATTGCGGGACGGTGAGGCCGAGCGTTTCGGCTGGAACTTGTCCGTCGACGAGCATCGAGGGATCGACCGACCAAGGGGCATCTTCGGAAGGACGCGATACGATGCCGGTGTGCGCCAATGTGGCCGTCGCCGCCCAGGCGAAGCGCCCCTTGCCGAGTTCCGCGACGCGTGATTCGTTGTCGGGATTTTTCGTGTGACAGAGGAAGCAATTGAGTTCGACGACGCCGGAGGCCTTCCAGTCCCAGGCCACGGGCTGACGGGTTTGCGGATCGAGAACCTGGCGATTCGGATCGATCGTTCCTTCCGGCAAAGCCTGTTCGGCGTCGGCAAGATCCAATGGTGTATCACCCCAGCCCACGACGGCCGGACCGCCGCCGGGGTGCCGCCAGCCGAAAATGCGAATCCAATCGGCGATTCCCAAGTCGAGCGATGAATTCCCCGGCACCGTGAGTTGACGATACAGTAGGGGGTTCCAGCGTCCCCATCCTCCTTCGCCCACATCCCACGGATGTCCGGAAGAGGGACCGGTGTTGCGCGAATCCGCATCCAGCCCCTGCCAGGCGTGATAGCAATGTTCGGAAATATACGTCGTATCGTGGCAGGCACCGCAGGTGCGCGTCGGGGAGATCGGTGCGTTTGATTCGAGAACGTTCTTGCCGTCGCGATCGAGCAACGAAATCGGCGGATGAAGTCGTGTCGCCGGTTCGGTCGTCTCGGTTTCGCCGGATGCCGACAACGCGGGGCCTTCCGCCGGTGCGTCGCGAGCGATCATAAGGCACGCGATCAGGGCGGCAACCGGCAAAAGCGATGCCGGAGCGGCGATCGTTGGGTTGCCGGTCTTACCGCTTCGGGCGAGAAGGCTTCGGCCTCGTAGCGAAGGAAAAACGCTGTTCATCGATGGTTCCCCGAAAATCACTTGGTGTTCGATCGGGCACCGGTACGAAGCAAACTCATTTGGCGACGGTCGCCTCGAAAGGCCGGATCACCGTCGAACCCCAATCGCTCCCAATCCATGCGTCCACCCTCTCCGTGGCAGTCGGTACATTGCAACGCACGTTCTTTGGGTTGGACCATGTGCGACAACGGCCAGTACATCACCGTTTCGATGAAATCGTAGTGACCGCTGTACGGCACGCCGGTGATTTCAGAGCCCAATCGAAGGGCCTTGTCCCAGTCGAACTCGGTCCAATATCCGCCGGGGCCCCACGTTTTCGGTGTGAGCAAGACTAGGTTTTGCGTGTCGTACGGCTGTTTTTGGCGATGCACCTTGAACGGCCAGATCTTCGCTTCGGGATCGTCCGGTCCGCCCAGCGGGCGGTTGATGTACACCGGACCGTTCGGCGAGATAGGTTGGCCGGTGATGTAACGCTCGGAGCGGCCGTTGTACCAGTAGTATTCCGGTGGAATGTTTTGGGCGTATTCGAACGCGCCCTTTTTCTTGAGGTAGACGAACCGACTTTCGACCTCGCGATCTTCACCGGCTTGGGACCAATCC
>CAYVVR010000240.1:0-6534 GCA_964454655.1 uncultured Planctomycetaceae bacterium
GACGTGGCCCATCTGTACGACACCGCCGGAAACGACACCTTCGAGGCGACGAGCGTGTACGGACGTATTCGCGGAGCCGGATACGTGGCCAGGGCGAAGTTCTTCGAGTACGTCCACGCGTACAGCACCTCGGGCGACGACGTGGCTCGCCTGTACGATACCGCGGGCGACGACCTGTTCTCCGGCCGTCCCGAGTTCAGCATCCTCAGTGGAACGGGGTACTACAACCGGGCGAAGGGCTTTGCCAAGGTGTACGCCTATGCTTCGGGCGGGAACGACAAGGCCGATATGAAAGATTCGGCCGGCGACGACATCCTCGAAGCCGGCGGCAACTGGGTGCGGTTGCGGGACAATCAGGCCGCCGTCGATTTCCTGTTTACCGTGTACAACTTCGACAAGGTCGATGCGAAATCGACGACCGGCAACGACACCAGTACGCTCGATCCGGCGTCGTCGGCCTTCCTGACGGCGACCGGTTGGTGATGCCCGGGCGAGTGACGGTCACGGCGAGTCGACCCGACCGGCGACGCCCAGTTCGATCAGTCCGCGGGCGAGCTGATACCACGGAAACGGCTTGCCGATGACCAGCGAAGCACCCAATCGAACGGCCGTGCGGATGTCTTCCAGCCGGGGATAACCCAAGAACAGAATTCGCGGAACCGAGGGGAAATGGACGGCCGCTTGGGCAACCAGGCGGCCGTCTTCGCTTAGATCGCCTTCGGCATCGACGAACACGACCGAAGGCACCGGTTCGGTCGGCCATCGACCGTACGTCGACGGCGACAGCCACACGGCCCGAGCGCAGGCCATCTCGACCGCTGCCGAAAGCCCTTCGAAACCGTCGCGGCGGCGGGCGATCACGACGACGGTCGGTGGGCCGTCGCCGTTTCGCGGCGACTGCACGAGCTGAATATGCGGGCTCGGTTCGGCCGCCAAGTAATCGGGCGGTTGCGACGTCGGCGGAAGGGCCCACGAGCAACTTCGGCCGGCACGCCACAAATCGAGCTGTTCGGCGGCGCACAGCCTCCATTGGTGCCACCAAACGCGGGCGGCGCCGGGCATGGGCGTGCCCGACCGTTCCTCACCCTCGCACAGGCTTCCCAGCACCGCCACCCACGGCGACAGCGGAAACATGGCGCGAATCTCACGCTGGAAATCGGCCGTGAATTCGCCCGGGCACGATTGCAACCACACGACCAGATCGGGATCGCCGTCCCGGAAGACGGCGGCGGGCATTTCCGTTCGATGACGCTTAAGAATCACGATTAGGCGGGGCGGAAGGGCCGCGTCGCTTTCGTCGATTTCGGACGCCAACCACACGACGCGATCATACACCGAGAAGGACGACGGCACGTGCGCGAACTCACGTCGTTGCAAGTCGCCGATGATCAAAATTCGCAGCCCCGCCGCATGCATCGCGCGTCTTCCTTCGTCTTCCCGTCGGCCGTCAGTCGGCGTAGCCGTCGGGATGCTTCTCGAACCAGTTCCACGCCGTGGCGACGATCTCGTCGATGTCGGTGTAGTTCGGTTTCCAGTTCAATTCCCGCTGGATCTTCTCGGAGTTGGCGAACAGGATCGCCGGATCGCCGGGGCGTCGGTCGCCGTAGGCGACGGGAATGTCGCGGCCGGTCACTCGCTTGGCGGCGTCGAGTACCTCTTTCACCGAGTAACCGCGGCCGATGCCAAGGTTGTAAAATCGACCTTCACCCGGGGCGATCGCTTCCATCGCGGTGATGTGCGCGGCGCACAGGTCGTCGACATGGATGTAGTCGCGGATGCACGTTCCGTCGGGCGTGTCGTAGTCGGTTCCGAACACGGTGAACGTGTCGCGCTTGCCCAAGGCGGTCAACAAGATCGAGGGGATCAGGTGCGTTTCGGGATCGTGGTCTTCGCCCAACGTGCCGTCGGCGGCGCATCCGGCCACGTTGAAATAACGCAAGGCGACGAAGGCAAATTTCGGTTCCGAGGCGAGATAATCTTTCAATACCCGTTCGACGCACCATTTCGACCAACCGTACGGATTGATCGGCGATTGCGGCGTGGTTTCGACGATGGGCACTTCTTCGGGCTCGCCGTAGGTGGCGCAGGTCGAGCTGAAGACCATCTTGTGCACGCCCGCCTTTTGCATCGCTTGCAGCATGCTGACCGTGCCGGCAGTGTTGTTGTCGTAGTACGTCAACGGTTGCGTGACCGACTCGCCCACGTAGGCCAACGCTGCGAAATGCATGACGCAGTCGATCGCGTGCTGCGAGAGAATCTCGGCCAGGCGATCGGTTTCGGCCAGCGACACTTGGTAAAACGGCACGTCGTCGGGCACGGCTTGCCGGTGTCCGCGGAACAAGTTGTCGACCACGACCGGCGAATGGCCGGTCGATTTGAGCAGCTTGACGGCGTGCGAACCGATATAGCCGGCACCGCCGGCGACCAAGACGTTCATGTCGATCTCCTTACGACTTGATTAGGCCGAGCGGACACAAACCTCGCGCGCGGCAATGTTCGTATCGATGAGGCGACTTCGCAAACCGGCGAAAATACACGCACGGGCCTGTGCCGTTACCAAGGACGAGCCCGGCACGAAATCGCTGCACGCGAAGGCGACGGGAGACGCAGACGAATCGGGAAGACCTGTACGAAACTTTACTGTTTACTACATTTTGCCTCGTTTCGGAAGGTTCCCCCGTTCGACGCGCGGCGAGCCGCTGCTTCGGGCAAGGGGCGGCCCGGTGTTATCCGCTGACGCGTCGCCGACGGTTTTCCTTGTTTGCCGCCGGGGGCCTGTTTATTCTAGGCAAGTCGCCTCGAACGGCCGACGATCGCGGGGAGCGTGCGCCGGGGTTGCGATTGCGTGAATGATTTCAACAGCTTTGGAGGGTTCAATCGATGCGGAAGTCCACGGTTCTTGCGGTGGTGGTGATCTCGATGACGGCGTTGTCGGCATTGGCGGCGGAAAAAGGCAAGCCGGCGCCGAAGCCGGGCGGAGACGAGGCCGGCTTCGTTTCGCTGTTCGACGGGAAGACGCTCAACGGCTGGGAAGGCGACCCGCGGTTCTGGTCGGTGGAAAACGGGGTGATCGTAGGCACCACCGACAAGACGCCCACCGACCACAACACGTTCCTTTGCTCGACCAAAGAGTACTCGAATTTCGTGCTGAAAATCGAGTTCAAGCTGCGGAACCACAATTCGGGCGTGCAAGTGCGCAGCAAACGGTTGGACGATTTCGTCGTCACCGGCTACCAGGCCGACATCGCCGAGAAGCGGTACATGGGCATCTTGTACGAAGAGAAAGGCCGCGGCATCTTGGTCGACGTCGATCCCGAAGAGGTCGCGCCGCACGTGAACTGGGGCGACTGGAACGAGTACGTCATCGTCTGCAAAGGCCCGCACATTCAGCAGTATCTCAACGGCTACAAGACGGTCGACTACGTCGAGAAGGATCCGGAACACGGGGCGACCAAGGGCATCATCGCGTTGCAGGTGCACCGAGGTCCCGCGATGCGAGTGGAGTTCCGCAACATTCGCATCAAGGAATTGCCCGACGTGCCCGTCCAAAAAGAGAAACCCGCCAAGTAGAAGCCTCCGCGTGCATTTCCTTTCCCCCACCCGCAACCGAGAGAAAACGGGAGAGTCTCGCGATGCGATTGCGTCGAGTGTTTGTGTCGTGGTGCATGTTGTCGATGTGTCTGGGGCTGGCGACGGCCAATGTCGTCGCTGCCGAGAAGGCGGACGGTACCGGCAAAAAGATCGTGTTCGTCGCGGGCAAGCCCAGCCACGGTTTTGCTTCCCATGAACACAACGCCGGATGCAAGCTGTTGGCCGAGTGGCTGAAAAAAGGCGTCGACGGCGTCGAGACGGTCGTCGTCACCGGCGGATGGCCCGAAGATTTCAGCGTGTTCGACGACGCCGACGCGGTCGTGCAGTTTTCCGACGGCGGGGGCGGAAACCCCATGCTGCCGCATCTCGACGACATCCAGAAGTTGATCGATCGGGGAGTCGGCTTCGCCTGCATTCATTACGCGGTCGAAGTGCCCAAAGATGTCGCGGGGGATCGCCTGCGAAGTTGGATCGGCGGTTGCTACGAGCAATGGTGGTCGGTGAATCCGCATTGGGAGGCGAAATTCACGGTCTTCCCCGATCATCCCGTCGCACGAGGGCTGGTACCCTTCACGATCGCCGACGAGTGGTACTACCACATGCGGTTTCGTCCGGGGCTCGAAGGGGTGACGCCGATTTTGACGGCGGTGCCTCCCGACTCGGCCCGGTCGCGGCCGGACGGTCCTCACAGCAACAACCCGGTCGTGCGCGCACGGCGCGATATGCCCGAGCACGTGTGTTGGGTGTACGAGCGTCCCGACGGCGGTCGCGGATTCGGATTCACCGGCGGCCACTTCCATTGGAATTGGGGCCACGACATGTTCCGCAAGACGGTCCTCAACGGGATCGCTTGGATCGCCAAGATCGAGGTTCCCGACGGTGGGATCGAGACGCCGACGCCCACGCTCGACGAGTTGTTGGAAAATCAGGACAATTCCGTTCCGGCCAATTTCGATCGGCAGGCGATTGAAAACCAGTTGCGGAAGTGGAAAGAAGAAGTCGCTCGGGCGAAAACCGAGGCGGCCGAACGCACCGCCCGGCAACTGCCGGAGAAGCCGAATATCGTCTTCATCATGGCCGACGACCTAGGATACGGCGACCTGGGCTGCTACGGACAGCGGCAGTTCGCCACGCCGAACCTGGACCGGCTGGCGGCGGAGGGGATGCGATTCACCGACGCGTATGCCGGTTCCACGGTATGCGCCCCGTCGCGTTGTTGCCTGATGACCGGCGTGCACACGGGCCACGCGAGGGTGCGCGGAAACGCCCGCGTCCCCTTGTTGCCCGAGGATGTCACCGTTGCCGAGGTTCTCAAGCAGGCCGGATATCGTACCGGAATCGTGGGTAAATGGGGATTGGGCGAACCGGAGACGACCGGCATCCCCAACCGCCAGGGATTCGATTATTGGTTCGGATATCTGAATCAGCGGCACGCGCACAATTACTATCCCGAATACTTGTGGGAGAACGAGCGGAAGGTGCCGCTTCCGAACGTGGTCGAGCACGTGATCAACGGCCAGGATCGAACGCCCGGCGGCGTGGCCGTCGAAAAGAAAGTGTACAGCCACGATTTGTTCACCGAGAAGGCGTTGCAGTTCGTCGAAACGAACAAAGAGGGACCGTTCTTCTTGTATTTGGCCTATACGGTTCCGCATGCGAACAACGAGGCCGGGAACAAGGGCATGGAGGTGCCCGACTACGGTCCCTATGCCGACAAAGATTGGCCCGAGCCCGAAAAAGGCCGAGCCGCCATGATCGCGCGTCTCGATGCCGATGTCGGGCGGCTGATCGAAAAGCTGCGCGAACTCGGGCTCGATCGCAACACGATCGTGTTTTTCACCTCGGACAACGGGCCGCACAAAGAGGGCGGTTCCGATCCGTATTTCTTCCGCAGCATGGGCCCGCTCAACGGCTACAAGCGATCGTTGCACGACGGCGGAATTCGCGTGCCGATGATCGTCTGGTGGCCGCCGTACGTGCAGGCCGGAAGCGTGAACACCTATCCGTGGGCGTTCTGGGATTTCTTGCCGACGGCCGCCGAACTGGCCGGCGTCGAACCGCCGGAGGGGATCGACGGGATCAGCGTGTTGCCGACGATCCTCGGCCGGGAGCCGCAACCGGAACATCCGCCGTTCTATTGGGAATTTCACGAAGGAAAAGGTTCGAAGCAGGCGGCTCGATGGGGACAGTGGAAGGGCGTGCGAACGGCGGGCGGCCCGACGGCCGTCTACGATCTGGTCGACGACGTCGCCGAAGAACGCGACGTGGCGGAGGCTTTCCCGCAAATTGCCGAGAAGCTGGCTGCCTTCATGGACGGTGCCCGGAGTGAAAACCCCAATTTTCCGTTGCGCACCGTGAAGACGACGAAGTAAACGGTTCGCGTGCGAAAGCAAAAAGAAAAGCGGCTCGACCGGGGGTTCGATCGAGCCGCTCGTCACGGTTGACCAGACCTTACTTCTGCGGGACAGAAGTGAGGGAGGTGATTATCGGGGTCGGCATGTCGCCCGGCGACGAATCGCCGGGCTCGAGCCGATTACGGTCACGTCGTGGTGCCTTCGGCCGGTGCCGGAGCCGCTTCCGTCGGTTCGGCGGGAGCCGCCTCTTCGACCGGGGCGTCGCAGGCGCTGCAACCGGGCTCACCGCAGGGATCGCAGCACACGCGGCAGCAACGCGGGACGCGGCATCGCACTTGGACGGGGACCATCTCGCAGACCACCTTGGGGACGCAACGGGTCACCGTGTAGGGGACCTTCTTGCATTCCCAGCGGACGCAATTGACCGTCTTCGTGCATTGAACCGGCTTGCAAACCGTGTAGCACACACGCTTCGTGCAGGTCGTCGGCACCATCTTGCACACTTTGTAGGTGCAGGTGCGGACGCGTTGCTCGGGCACCATCTTGCACACTTTGTAGGTGCAGGTGCGTTGTTCGGGCACCCACTTGC
>CAYVVR010000241.1:0-6518 GCA_964454655.1 uncultured Planctomycetaceae bacterium
GCGGCGCACTGCGGCGACTGACCACCGACCCGGCGGTGTCTCGGCCGCAACGATGAATCATTCGGCCATCGACTTGCTGCCGTCGGGGGCCCCGGAGATCGGAAAGCCGTGCGGCAGCGGGCGGGCCGCGGCGGCAAAACCGAGTTCGTGAATGACGTCGCGCACCTTTCGAAAGTTGCCGAAGTCTTCCGGATACACCCAGATCGTGACGACGGTCGTTTTCGGATCGTATCCGGCCAAGCGGCGGCGGAACATCGAGGTTTCTTTTAGGGCCTCGTCCACCGTTTCGCCGGTCACCGTTCCCGAGGGGATCAATACCCAACGTTTCAGCTCGACCCGTCCGCCGCCGACGGGCCCGGCACTC
The DNA here is from genome assembly GCA_964454655.1 of uncultured Planctomycetaceae bacterium. Classification (GTDB taxonomy): domain Bacteria; phylum Planctomycetota; class Planctomycetia; order Pirellulales; family Thermoguttaceae; genus CAYVVR01. The sequence continues at coordinate 365 of CAYVVR010000241.1, forward strand.
CAGCGGTCTTCCGGCGTCGCCGATTGGCGCCCCAAGGTGTATCGCAGGCGATATCCTCCGATCGGCCCGACGGTCGCCGTGATCTCGGGCATCCGCAGAAGGTTGGGGACGCGCGTGCGGGCGTCGTCTACCAGCTCTTCGAGCAGTTCGTCCAAGGGGATGAACGTGATGCGGCCGTTCTCCAGTCGAAAGTGGATTTCGGTTTCGTGCTCGACTTTCTTGCCGAGCGGTGTGACGCGATGGCGGATTTCGATAGGCTGAGCGACTTCATCCAATGCGGCTCGTTCGCGGAGAAGATCGTCGGCTTTTCTCTTCGCTTCCGCGATGCGGGCTTCGAGTTCCATGCGTCGTCGCGACCGGGCGTCGAGAGAAGCACGAACCTCGCCGAGCTTTTCTTCCAACGCCAATTTCAAGGCGACGAGTTGTTCTCGCTCGAACTGTCGGACGACTCGTTCGCGTTCGATCGCTTCGATTTGCGTTGCGATCGCGGCAATTTCATTGCGTAGTGAATCGACGCGTGCCTTTTTCGCAGACAATTCCTCGATCAACGCTTGCGGCGGGGATTGTCGAGGCGTGATCGACAAAAGCGGCGCATGCTTTACCCGCACGCCGACCACCATGACCAAGATGATCAAGATGCCGACGATGTTCGTTACGATGTCGAGGAACGAATCGTAACCGGGCTGCTGTTTGTCTCGAGGTTTGCGTTTTCGAATCATGGTCGACTTCGGCCGTACCCGGCGCGAGGATCAACGTGGTGAGGACTCGGATCGTTCGACGGCCAGGCCGCTGTCTTCCAACAAGATTTTCAGTTCTTCGTAGCGACGTTCCGCTCCGGGGGCCGTTCGCACCGCGAGGACCGGCTTCCAGTACATGCCGTAACCGGCGATGCCCCAACCGTCCATGACGTTCCACAAGGCGGAAACGAAGCGATCCATGCTCGCTTCGAGCGGCCCGTGGGCGTCGATCGTAATCGGCGGCGTGCCGGGCGTGTCGGGCACGATGACGAGCTTGTCGGGATAACAATCGACACGGACCGGTCGTGTGACGGGGATTCCCCCTGTTGCGTGATCGGGCAATCCCCAATTCTCGCCGCGACGTCGCGCCAGCGGACGCACGCTGCCGGCCGCGGCGACGCCGTGTTGAGGCGAGCCGCTTGCCCAGTTGCGTGTCGGTGTGCTTTCTTCCGCTTTTGCGTTATCGGACGGAGAGAAGCGGACGCTACCGGCCGGCGCATCGGCAGCCAACGCGGAGCCCACCGGCGGTCGAATGCCGGGGGCGTCGGCGGTCAAACCGAAGCCGGCGCCTTCGCGGGCGGGGCCGATTGATGCATCACCTTCCAACGGCGATTGAAACGTCGGAAAGGCGTTCTCTTCGTCGCCCGATGCAGGCTCGTTGCCGGAACGGCCGTACTTGCGAGGTGCGGCTTGGGCGAGAAGTTTTTGCCGGAATCTCGCCTCGGCGATCGTCGTGACCACCAGTTCGGCAAGTCGCGGATCGGGGGCCGGAAACGCCAGTTCCCAGTCGGCTTCGATTAGTTCGTAACCGAATTCGCTTCCCCACGAGGTCATCGCCGCCCGGGCGGCGTAATAGCCGGCGATTCCGTCGGGACGAACCAGCAAAAGGGGATACGGTTCACCCTGCGACGAATCGAATCGTCCCGACTGCATCAGGTACTCCCGAACCGCTCGCAGCGCTGCATCGAGGGGATTTCCCGGTCCTAGGGGGCCGCTGAAGTCGGATACGGTGAATCGAATACCTTCCGGTTGCAGAATGACGGCATCGGCGCGGCACTCGAGGTAGATCGGAATGCGGCGCGTGCCGTATTTGCCGTCGAACGGAATCACGGCGTACGATCGTTCTTTCGCCTTTTGCCGGGCCTTCGCCAATTCTGCTTCGGCCTTGACGACGGCTTCTTCCAAACGGGCGGCCTTGGTTTCCAGTTCGTCCAACGTGAGCGAGTCGGCCTGCTGCAACGGCTGTTTCAGCTCGGCTTCCAAGCGAACGACCTCTTCCCGCAGCTCGCGAATGTGCTGTTCGGCATGGCCCAATAGGCGTCGGGCGTCGGCAAGTTGCTTTTCGGTATGTTCTTTCGACGCGGTTAGAGCCTCGATTTGCCAATCGAGCTCTTCACTCAGCCGCTGGAGCTCTTCCGTCGAGACGGTCGGTTCGGCGGCGGCCAGCGAATGGATCGCTTCGAGTCGCATTTGGCGAGCCATGACCACCAACAACACGATCAGCGCACCCATCGTGCAAATGAGCACGGCGAGAAAGGGAAACAGCGAAACGGGATTTCCGTCCGCCTTCGATGTTGTGCCACGCCGTCGCACACTCATGCGGCTTCACTCGCACTGTCGGAGTCGAGCCGAACCTTGCCTGCGGCACTGTGGGCACGTCGGTCCAACTGTGTGCTGAGCAAGTTGACCGCGGCGGCGAGGCTGGCGACGACTTCTTCGAAGCGTCCGGTTTCGGCGAGCGTTTCCAAATTGCGGTTCAAGGCCGATTCGAGTTCGGCGATTTCGTCGGTCGCTTGGGCGGCGCGTCCGACGGTTTGGACGTGCCGTTCCATCGTCGATTGCAAACGATGCAACTGTTCGGTCGCGCCGGCCGCTTCGTCGATGAGTTTGGACCAACGCGACTCGGTGCGTTGGTGCGCGTCGGTTTCGATCTCGCGCAGCCGGGTCAGGTGCCGTTCGGTTGCCGTGGTCAGGCTGTGGCCCAGCGACGCGGCGACGGCTTCGCTGCTTTCGGTGATAGCCGCAGCGAGCGTCGTGCCCAAGCGATCGAGCAGCTCGTTCCAACGTTCTTCTTGCCGACGCAACGATTCGGCTTGGGCCGAGAGCATGGTTTCGAGCATCGCTCGAACGGGGGCGAGTTCGCCGCCGGTTGCCGGCTCGACCGCCGGAAGGCGGCTGGTGACTTGTTCGTCGACCAATCGATCCAGGGCGCTGAGCATGCCCGATTCGTAGCGGTCGGCCACGAACTGAAGAAACATCAAGACAATCGACAACGCCAAGGCCAAGGCGGTCGTATCGAAGGCCACCGTCAGTCCCGCCATGACGACCGGCAAGGTTTCCTCCAACGCTTTCGGGGAAAGATTCCCCAAAGCCAAAGCGATACCGATCACCGTCCCCAAGAAACCGAGGATGGGGATCGCCCACACGATCAGACGCACGAAGCCGAAACTGCGATCTTGTTCCTCCCGGTCCTGATCGGCCAGCAAGACGGCGCGATCGTCGAGTCCCTCGGTCGACCGTCGATGAACCAAGTGCTCCAACACCGACTCGACGCGACGAACCGGATACGTGTCACGCTTCGACGGCGACAGCTGCCGCAGCCGATCGACGATTCGGGCGAATGCCCCGAGTAGTTGGTCGAAGGCCGCGTCGTGAATCGAAGAAGCCTTGAGCTCGCCGAGTTCAGAGGCCAAACGTCCCTCGAGCTGTTCGAGTAAGCGGTATTCGGCCGTGGTGCGAAGAATTTTCAGCACCAACACGGCAGCCCCCAAGAAAAACAAGGCGGTTTCGACGTATTCCACGGGGTGGCCGGTCGTGTAACGCCGCACGATGCCCATGCCGGGAATCGGTAGCGAGACGATCGCTGCGAACGCGGCAAACCCGACTGCCGACCAAAAGAACGGATAGAGAACGGTTTTCCACTTGCGATGGGTGTTCGCCATCGGAAGGCTCCCGAATGATGTGCGTGAGGAATTCGGCGGAGAGGGGGCGTCACCGCGCAGGGGGTAACGCCGATAACAGCCCACACGATCGGTATCGGCAAAGAAACCGCTAGAATCGATCCAATCCGCAATCTTTTCTAGGGCTGGGTAAATGGCGAAGTTTAGGCAAACCGGCCGGCGTGGAAATCGGTCGAGAAGGCCGAGGGGAGGGGCGTCCTTACCTATTTGGCGGTTTGCTCGTAAAGTTGCGGTTCGATTGGGCCGATTATTCCCTTCGTACCAAGCTTCACACGGAGAACGGACGCTCCGTTTGCGGCGAGGTATTTCCCAGAGACATCTTGCCCAGGGGGGACCAGCCCGGTTGAGCGATTGTGCGACTGCCGGGCTGACTTTTTGCGCCCATTGCGATCAACCGGTGAAGACGCGATTCATTCGCTCGGCGTCTTCCAGGCCCATCGGCAATCGGGGAACCGCTTGATGAAATACCCCCCCAGCGCCCGACCGGGCGTGTGAAAGCCCGCCGGGATCGTGCCCGCGAGGACTTTGTCGGCAATCTCCAAGGCGGTCAGAACGGTCAAGTGGTAGCCGTCGGGCGTGCGGAGGGTCGCCGAAGCCGACGCCGATTCACCGACGGCACGCCCCCAAAACGACCCCGGAATCGAGGGAGAGGAGGGATCGTTCGGGGCCAGCGACCGGCGGACGAACGTCGCGAGCCGGTCGCGCGAAACGAATCGCAGCAACGGCGCCAAGCGGCCGAACACGCGTAGAAAGCGAACCCGTCTCGACGGCATGGCCAGGTAGACGGTGATGTTCGGAATTCCGGTCGAGTACCACGCCGAAGCAACGTCGCCCCAAGGGACGGCTACGGCGGTTTGTTCTCCGTCGGCAAATGGCACCGTGCGGGTGAGCGTGCCGAACGGTACTCGCGTCAGACGCCCGTCGCGGCGCACGACACAGCCGCGCGGAATCGCTTCGGCGATCGTTCGGGCGGTGCCGCGGCTGATCGATCCGGCCGTTGCAAACGCCAACTCGAGCGACGTTGCGTCGGGGACGCGTTCCGCCAGTCGCACGGCCAGGCAGTCGCTCGGTACGACGTCGAATCCGACCGCGGGCATCAAGACCACCCCGTGCTTTTCGGCACGTTTCCCTTGCGCAGCCGCCGTTTCGATGACGTCGATTTCACCGGTGATATCGAGGTAATGCACGCCGCGGCGGAGGCAGGCTTCCATCATCGGGCCTGCCGTGTGCGAAAACGGACCGGCACAATGCAACACCAATCGGCATCCCTCGAGACGGTCCGCGATCGTTTCAGCGGAATCGAGGGGAAAATCACGCACCTCGCCGTCGCATTCGGCCTGCAACGCGCGAAGCGCTTCGGCGTTCCGTCCGGCTAAGATCGGTCGTTCGCCCCGACGATACGCTTCGGCTGCGATCCGCTTGCCCGTGTAGCCGTAAGCGCCGTAGATCATCCAATCGGAAGCCATGACACGACCCTTTCGTCAAGAGATCGACCCCAACGGGGGCGGTGCGACCGTGGTATCGCAGATTATACGGCGGGCAGTGCGTAGCGGTCGACTGGGAAGGGGCGGTTTGGAATCGGCGGCGCAGCACCGCGAGTTGAGAGAAGAAATTGGGGAGGGCTTCAGGCGGTTTTGTCGATCAGCTTGCCGGTGTCGAGACTCTTGCTTTGCGCCACGGCGGCGTCGAGCAACTTGACCAGCGCTTGCCCTTGCGACTTGGTCGAATCGAGCTGCTTCTTGGCGATGGCCATTTGGATTTGGTTGGCCAGTGCGCTTTGCTTGGCCTGAACGACGGATTGGACCGGATCCATCGACGACACTCCTCTGCGAAAGAGAACCATGCCCCATGATCGTTTATCGGCCGGGCGCATGCGGATTCTACGACGATTCGCCAAACGACCAAGATGCGCAGAGTGTGCCGAAAAAAGGGAATGGGACGATTAGGAGACGATGTCCCGCCGTCTTTGAAAATAGTCCCACACAACGTAGCGATCGAGGTTGCGTCCTGCCGTGAAGAACACACGTCCTCGTGTCGATTCCGCCAGTCGGTAGGCGAATTGAATGTCGGCCTGGCTTTGGTTCCAGCTCGACAGTAGGAAAATGTTGATGGTAATGCCTTCCCGTGCACACAAATGGGCCTCGCGCAGGGTGGCTTCCTCGGTGCGCCGATCGGGAGGGTACAGGAAGAAAAGCTGTTCTTCTTCGAAGTGGGCGGTGGGAAGACCGTCGGTGATCAGGATCACTTGGCGATTCGGCGTGTCTTGGCCCGCCAAGAGCCGTCGGGCAAGGCTCAGCCCGTGCTGGATGTTCGTAAAATGCGGCGGCAGATCCGTTTCAGTCAAATTCGGATCGCTCATATCTGCCCGCAAGCGGACGATCGGATCGAAGATCGTCACCGGTTTGGGAAGCAAGGCGGCGATTTCCGAAGGATGCCGCATTTTGGCGACGCTGTACA
>CAYVVR010000242.1:0-6500 GCA_964454655.1 uncultured Planctomycetaceae bacterium
GATATCCCCTGATCTTCGTGTGTTCGATCGATCTCGAAACGGCCGATGCCGCGTCGATCGTCACGCCAAGTAGGTCGGCTCGACGATCTTGGTACCGGCGGGCAGCTTCGCCCGCAGCTCGTCGACATCGAGCGCGAACAGCGGCGAAACCTCGACCGCTACGCCGTCGGCGATTTCGGCCCCGGCCGCTTCCAACCATTTGCGATAGAAAGCGACGATGGCCGCCTTGACCGCCTCGGGGGTGTCTTCGGCGGCGCCGGGTGCGTTCTTCAGCGGGGCGAAGTGTTCCGCAGCGTCGACCTCGACCACGATCGCGTTTTCGGCCTGCGGGATCAAGTCGAAGATGAACCGTTCGAACTTGATCGCATTCGGCGATTCCGGTTTGTGGGCTTGTCCTCGCGCGTCGACGTAGGGCACTTTCTTGCGGGCGATGTGGAAGGGCAGGGCCTCGGCCGAATCGCTCATGCGCGCGAGGAAATCGAGATTGATCACGTGCACGCCGATGCTGCCCGCCCACAACAAAAGCGAACCGTCTTCCGCCGTGCGCCGCGCCATTTCGTCGGGCAAATCGCTGTACTCGATCACGTGCAGTCGATCGCCGACTTGAACGACGTTCCCGACGCGGTCCAACGGCGTCTTCTTGGCGACGACCTCGGTCGTCATCTCGGAACCGGAAAGCAAGTGATAGCCGATCACCTCGGGCGCGGCGATGTCGACCAGCGGATTGTCGACCTGGAAGTAAAACAGGTAGCGAATTCCCCGCGACCGCAGCTTGTCCATCGTGCCGCTTTTGACCAAGGCGGCGAGCATGCCGCCGTGCCCGTCGGGGCTGACCGCCAGACGGTCGGGTGCGGCCAGCAGCAGCTTGCCCGTCTGCGCGTCGACCGCGGGCATCGTCCCTTGGCAGAACACCAACAGGTCGTCTTCCGCCAGGCCGAAACGATCATGCTCGGCGAAGAAGGCGACCGTCTCGTCGTGCGTCGCCGGACTGGTCATCAACGCCAAGGGAATCGGTTTTCCGTAGCGTCGGGCGCGGGCACGAATCTTCTCGACGTGAATTTGAAACAACGTGCGATTCGACACCGGCCCGATTTCGAACATTCCTTTCGGATGCGGAAAACCGAGCCGCGTCCCTTGGCCTCCGGCGACCAGCAAAGCGGCGACCTCGCCGGCGGCCAAGGCCTCTTCACCGCGTCGGCGGGCGTCGTCGGGCGAATAGTCCGAGGGCCGCCCCAAACGCACCGCGCGAGGCGACGTCGCCTGCGCCAACACCCCCGCTACGTCGACCACCGCATCGCGATTCGCGTACAACCGCGCGATCAAGTCGAAATCGACCTCGGCGATCTGGTTCGCAAGCGTCTCGCGTTGGGTGTCGTCCAAGTCGTCCCAAAACGCCAAGAGGTGATCTTGCCCGTATTTCTCCAGTTTTTCCAAAAGTTGCTGTTTGTCGACGTTGCCCATTCGTGCACCTGATCGTGTTGATTGGACGCTCGGTTCCCAATCCGCAATGTTGCCGCGGCCCGGCCGATCTTGCGGCCCCACCGGTGGAAGGGTGCGGCATTACGCGTTTCGACGCCCCCTCGCGGAACCGGCTGGACGAGGGAACGCGCCGTATCGGGGATGGGAATCGTGAACGGATATTGGCTTCGGTCGCGGGGCGATCATGCCCCTCGTGTGGGCGGCGACGGGGTTTGGGCTTGCGGTTCCTCGAGCGTCGGAAAGTCGATGCCCGTCAGCGGAATCCGCAGGCCGTCGTAGGCCAACCGCACGTTCTCCGGCAAATTCGCTTCCGTTTCGGCGTGATCGAGTCGATGGCACATGTGCGTGAAATAGCACCGCTTGGGGCGAAGTTCTTCAACCGCGGCTAGGGCCTCGTCGAGCGACATGTGCGTCGGGTGCGGTTCCTTCCGCAGACAATCGAGGATCAGGCAATCGAGGTCGCGCAGGCGTTCCTTGGACGATTCGGGGATCGTCTTCACGTCGGTGCAGTAAGCCGTGTTGCCGATGCGAAAGCCGAGGATGTCCCAACGACCGTGAGCCAGTCGGACGGGCACGATCTCGGCTCCCAGCAATTCGAACGGCTCGGTGCCGATCCGACGGATTTGCAGCAGGGGAACGCCGCCGTGCGGGAAGCGACGGGACTCTTCCGAGAACGCGTAATCGAACGCCCGACGAATGCGATTCTCGACTTGTTCTTCGCAAAAAAGCGGTACCCCACCCCCAAGGTATTTGTTCATGATCCGCAGATCGTCGAGGCCGAACAGGTGGTCGGCATGCCCGTGGGTGTACGCGACCGCGTGGACGACGCCGATTCGTTCGCGGACGAGCTGCAATCGCAGTTCGGGCGGCGTGTCGATCAGCAGGTTGCCGAACGGAAGCCCCAAAACGACGGCGCAGCGGGTCCGCTTGTTCCGCGGATCATCGCTTCGACATACGGGGCATCCGCACCCGATCAGCGGCACCCCGTGCGAGGTTCCCGTCCCCAGAAAGACGAGTTCCCCTCGAATCGGTTCATTCAGCAGCTCTTTGGGCACCGGGCAGCCCCTTCGGATCGTTTCGTGTCGGTCGTCGAAGCCCACGCCGCAAGGACCGTTCCCCGGCGGCGCACGGGAAAACCCTATTCTCGGCGATGGTTCCCTGCGCCGAAAGGGGACAGCCGACTACACCCGGACAAACCAGACCAACAAGGGGTGCCAGTCCACCAACAGAGACTATTCTTCAGAACGAAAAGCTGATTCCCGAGACGAGTTGGTTCAGCTCGGTCGTCCCCACGTCGAGGTATTCGTAGCCGATGAACGGTTCGAACCGTCCTGCGGCAGCCCCAAGCGTCGTGCGGAACCGAAACAGCGAGGTGTCGCCCAGCGTGCCCAAGTCGATTTGGGTCGATGAGACGAACGGTCTCGCGAAGAACAGATCGAAGCCGTAGGTGGTGTTCACGCCCGCATCGAATTGCCCTTCCCCCTCGATCCAATTGAAACCGAGCCCGATGTAGAAGTAGCCACGTTCCGATTCGGCAAAACGATAGTGGATATCGGCGTCGCCGAGCGTCATATGATCGTACGTGCCGTCGGAAAGACGCTCCTCGAACCAGTGTGCCTGCGCATCGAGCCCGAAACGATTGGCTCCCGACAGAAACAGCGTGCCGCCGACGCGATATACGTCGTCGACGGGCGTTGCGAAATCGACCGAGGCCCGCCCCCACAACGCCTGCTCCAGCGACCAACTCGACGGGGCGGCGGAACCGGCAAAAAGGCATCCGCAGCCGGGCTCTTGGTAGGGGTAATCCAGAAACCGCGTCACGTGGTCGTGTTCGTCTTCCAGAACCGCCATCGGCACCCAGATCGGCGACGAAACCGCCGGCCACACGAGTTCTTCGCCGACGTAAAGCCAAAACGACGTCTCCGCGTCGCGGGTCTCGTCGTCTTCGAAGTCGTATTCGTGCCGTGCGTCGTGTTTCCGTCGGGCGGATGGTTCCTCGCCCGCGTGGGAAGCGGCAACCGAGGTCTTGCGTCCGGCCGCATCGGCCAGGATGCTCTCGATGACGCCGCCGACGGCGATGCGGACGGAACCGATCGTCCCCCCCAACGCCAAGCACACCGTCGCAACGGCCACGCATTTACCGAGATGTTTTCTGTCGAACATGGGTGATTCGCATACAGAACACGCGTTTTCGATCGGGACGGCGAACGCTAGCAATTTCTGTCGCCGATCGCAAGAGAAACCACCCCTCGCGGGATACGCCGATACCGACGACCGGCCGGCCGGTTGTATCCGACGCCGTCGGCAATTACCGTACAACCGACGACGGTGATGGGAACTTCGTGCCGAAATCACCCCACGGTAAAGGAGTCGCGTCATGTTGCGGGCGTTCGTGTGCGGGATCGTGACGGCGTGCTTGCTCGGTTCTACGGCGGGGACGACCGCGGCCGAGTCGCAGCCGAACATCCTTTGGATCACTTGTGAAGACATCAGCCCGAATCTCGGCTGTTACGGCGATCCCGACGCCTGTACGCCGAATCTCGATCGGCTGGCCGCCGAAGGCACCCGCTACACGAACGCGTACGGCATTACCGGGGTTTGTTCACCGAACCGCAGTTGTCTGATCACCGGCGTCTATCCTTCGACACTCGGCAGTCACGGCATGCGAAGCACCACCTGGTTGCCCGAGGCCGTGAAGTGCTTTCCGGAATATCTGCGTCGGGCGGGCTATTACTGCACGAACAATGTGAAGACCGATTACAACTTCGCCGTACCGCCCGAAGCGTGGGACGAATCGAGCCGCACGGCGCACTGGCGGAACCGCCGACCGGGACAACCCTTCTTCGCCGTGTTCAATTTCACGGTCACGCACGAAAGTCAAATTCGGGTTCCCGAAGCTGCGTATCGAAGGAACACCGCGCGTCTGAAACCGGACCAGTTTCACGATCCCGACGAAGTTTCGATTCCACCGTTCCACCCCGACACGCCCGAATCGCGAAAAGATTGGGCACGATACCACGACAACATCACGGCGATGGACTACCAGGCCGGCGATATCCTCCGCCAACTGGAAGAAGACGGCCTGGCCGACGACACGATCGTGTTTTTCTTTTCCGACCACGGCGCGGGCATGCCGGGCATCAAAAAATGGGTGTGGGGACCGGGATTGAAAGTGCCGCTTCTGGTCCGTTTCCCCAAGAAATACGCGCGTTGGGCGCCGACGCCGCCCGGCGGAACCACCGACCGCTTGGTGAGCTTCGTCGACTTCGCCCCTACCGTGTTGAGTCTTGCGGGCGTGGCGATCCCCGAAGCCATGCAGGGCGTGCCGTTTTTGGGGCCGCAAGCGGGCCCGCCGCGCAAGTACGTGTACGCCATCCGTGATCGCATGGCCGAACGGTTCGACATGGTGCGGGTCGTTCGCAGCGCCCGATTCCAATACAACCGCAATTTCTATCCGCACTTGCCCTGGTCGCAATACGTCGAATACACCGAGCAAATGCCCACCATGAAGGTATGGCGCCGCCTGCACGAAGAGGGCAAATTGAACCCCGTCCAAGATCGCTATTTCCAGACCAAGCCGGTCGAAGAACTGTACGACACCGCGGCGGATCCGTATCAAGTGCACAACCTGGCCGACGATCCGCGTTATGCCGACGTCCTGGCCGAGATGCGTGCGGAATGCCGTCGCTGGATGATCGCCACCGGAGACTTGGGACTTCTGCCCGAACAAGCGATGCTCGACCGCGCCGAAGGCCGAACGCCGTACGACGTCGCCTTCGATCGCCGCGCCAACCCCGTCGCCGAGTTGCTCGAAGCCGCCGAACTCGCGAACCGACGTGATCCGAAATGTATCGACGACCTTGTCGCCCTGACCGCCCACGACGATCCCGTGTTTCGCTACTGGGGACTGGTGGGGCTGGTAGCCTTGAAGGACCAGGCAAGACCGGCCGAATCGGAAGTGCGACGGCTTGCCGTCGACGCCACCGAGCCGGGTTACAACCGGGCCGTCGCGGCCGAGGTTCTCTACGAGTTGGGCGACGTGCAAACCGCACTCGACGCCCTTACCGCGTTGCTCGAATCGACGTCGCCGCTGGTGCGATTGCAGGCGATCAACGTGCTCGATCGCATGGGAAAGGACGCCTTACCAGCCGTCGAAGCGATGAAACGGGCGTCGATGAAGAACGCCGGCCACGTGGGGGGCTACCTCAACCAGATGACCCGTTACGTTCCCGCCCGACTCGAAGCGAATGTTCGAAAGGAGTAGCCGCTTTGCTTCGCCGGCACGCGGTGTCCGAAAGAAATCTCGCGCCATTCTTCCCCAAACATCGGTCGGGAGAAGTGTGCATCCTGCAACAGGGGTATTCCGATCCGAGGGCCGAATGATGCGTTGCACTTCTTGCTTTGTTGCCGTGTTCCTGGTTGCCTTGTGCGTTGCGCCGCGTGTACCGGCCGCCGAATCGACGCGTCCGAACGTCTTGCTGATCTTCGTCGACGATCAGGGCTATTACGACTTGGGATGCTACGGGGCGACCGAGGTGAAAACGCCCCACATCGACGCGATCGCCGCGGGAGGCATCCGATTCACCGATTACTACGCGGCGGCACCGATTTGCAGTCCGTCGCGCGCCGGATTGCTCACCGGTTGCTATCCGCGCCGGGTGGGAAACCACATTTGGGTTCACCGTGCCGACTCGAAATCGGGCATCCATCCCGACGAGTTGACCTTGGCCGAACTGTTTCAATCGCACGGATACGCAACCGCCTGTATCGGCAAATGGCACCTCGGGTTCCGGGAGCCGTTCCTGCCTTGGAACCAAGGCTTCGACGAATACTTTGGATTGCTCCACAATCTCGACCCGGTGGAGACCGTTTATTTCGAGGATGAAGGCGGCGTCCCGCTGATCCGCAACGGCACGGTCGTCAAGCGGCCCGTCGATCCCGCCGAACTGACGCGTCTGTACACCGAAGAGGCGATTCGGTTCATCGAGGCGAACAAGAACCGGCCGTTCTTCCTGTACCTG
>CAYVVR010000243.1:0-1750 GCA_964454655.1 uncultured Planctomycetaceae bacterium
GTAGTCGTCTTTCTTCGTCGCGCGACGTACCCCTTCCGAAAACAGATTCTTGCACACACCGGCGAGCGAACCCTATTCGTTCGCGTGGTTCCGCCGATTCCAGGAGGACGCTTGGATGCAAAACTTGGCCGCAAATATTCAAGAAGCCGCCGACGTCGTTCGCGGGCGTTGGGCGACGACGCCGAAGGTCGGCATCATCTTGGGCACCGGACTCGGCAGCCTGGCGTCGGAAATCCGCGAGGCTTGCGTGATTCCGTACGAAGACATACCGCACTTTCCGCGTTCGACGGCCATCGGACATACCGGCCAACTAGTGTGCGGCACGCTGGAAGGCGTCCCCGTGGTCGCCATGGAAGGACGATTCCATATCTACGAGGGCTACACCTACCAGCAAGTCACGTTTCCCGTTCGCGTCATGAAGGCCTTGGGTGCCGACACGCTGTTCGTTTCGAACGCGTGCGGGGGCATGAATCCGCAATACGAGCGTGGCGACATCGTCGTCATCGAGGACCACATCAACTTGATGAACGGCAATCCGCTGATCGGGCCCAACGACGACTCGCTCGGCCCGCGGTTCCCCGACATGTACCGGCCGTACGATCCGGAACTGATTCGTTGTGCGCTCGAAATCGCTCGCCAAGAGAACTTCCAAGCCCACAAGGGAGTTTATGTGGCCGTCACCGGCCCCAATCTCGAAACGCGGGCCGAGTACCGATTCTTGCGGACGATCGGCGCCGACGTCGTCGGCATGTCGACCGTTCCCGAAGTGATCGTCGCCGTGCATTCATCGATGCGAGTCCTCGGGCTTTCGGTCGTCACCGACATGTGCTTGCCCGACGCGTTGGAGCCGGTGAATATCGACGAAATTTTGCGGGTAGCCGCAGAAGGCGAAAAGAAACTGCGTCGGATCGTCCTCGAAGTGCTTCGCCGGAAGTTCGCCGCCTAACTTTTGCCGAACACGTACCGTCGGAATCTCAACGAAGGATTGACACGAAACGATGTTCCCACAGGTTGAACGTTCGACTTCCTTCCCCCAACTCGAAGAACAGATCATTCGTTTCTGGCGAGATCGAAAGATCTACGAAAAGTCGCTGGCCGCGCGCGAGGGAGCGCCGGAATTCGTGTTTTACGAAGGGCCGCCGACGGCCAACGGCTTGCCGCACCCGGGCCACTGCCTGACTCGGGCCGTCAAAGACCTCTTCCCTCGCTACAAGACGATGCGTGGATACCACTGTCGTCGCCGGGCCGGATGGGACACCCACGGACTGCCGGTCGAGGTCGAAGTTTGTAAGGAACTCGGCATCCACTCGAAGGAAGAAATCGAAAAGTTCGGCGTCGAACCGTTCATCCACCGCTGCATCGAAAGCGTCTTCCGCTATACACGCGAGTGGGAACAACTCACCGAACGCCTGGGCTTTTGGATCCACCTCGACGAGGCTTACGTCACCTTCCATCAAAGCTACGTCGAAAGCGTCTGGTGGGCGTTGAAAAACCTTTTCGAACGGGGCCTACTGTACCAGGGTCACAAAATCGTCTGGTGGTGGGCGCAGGGCGGCACAGCCCTCTCGTCCGGGGAAGTCGGACAAGGTTACCGCCAGGTTGCCGATCCGAGCGTGTACGTCCGGTTTCCGCTTCTGGACGAACCGAACGTCGATTTGCTCGTGTGGACGACGACGCCTTGGACGCTGCCGAGCAATCAGTTCGCCGCGGTAAAGCCCGATTTGGATTACGCCTACGTCCGCTTCGAAGG
>CAYVVR010000243.1:1760-6452 GCA_964454655.1 uncultured Planctomycetaceae bacterium
CTTCGAAGGCGTCGACGGAACTTTGATCGTCGCTTCGGCCTTGGTCGACACGATCGCCCAAAAGCTCAAAACGGAAGCCGAAATCGTTCGCCGGGTGAAAGGTTCCGACTTGATCGGAAAGCGTTATCGTCCACCGTTCGACTACTACTACAAGTCGACGGGCGAAAAACGAGGCAAACTGGTCGACGGCGGCGAGGAGTACATCGCTTGGCGAGTCGTAGGTGCCGACTTCGTCACGATCGATAGCGGAACGGGCGTCGTCCATCAGGCCCCGGCTTTCGGTGAAGTGGACTACGAAGTTCTTTTGGCCGAGCAAGCTCGATTCGTTCCCGGCGAAGGCCCCGAATTGATCTGTGCCGTCGGTCCCGACGGAAAGTTCACCGACGAAGCTCCCGACTACCAAGGGCGATGGGTCAAAGATTGCGACCGCGACATCGCGCGCGAACTGAAAGCGAAAGGCCTTTTGCTCCACCAAGAGCAGTACCTACACGACTATCCGTTCTGCTGGCGTGCGGAAGAAGATCCGCTGATCCAGTATCCCCGCAAGAGCTGGTTCATTCGGACGACCGCGTTCAAGGAACGCATGTTGGCCAACAACGCCGAAATTCATTGGTTGCCCGAACACATTCGCGACGGCCGGTTCGGCAACTTCCTTGAAACGAACGTCGATTGGGCACTTTCTCGCGAACGTTTCTGGGGAACCCCGCTGCCGATTTGGGTCTGCGAAAAAACGGGCTACATGGAGGCGATCGGTTCGTACGAGGAACTCCTCGCCAAGCCGGGAGTCACCGGCACCGAGGTCTGGGAAGAAGCCAAGCGTGCCAATCCCGATCTGCCCGACCACCTCAAAGTACACAAGCCTTACATCGACGCCGTCACCTACGATTCGCCGAAAGCCCCCGGGGCACGCATGCGGCGCGTCCCCGACGTCATCGACTGTTGGTTCGACTCGGGCGCCATGCCGTTTGCCCAATGGGGCTTTCCGCACCAGCCGGGTTCGCGGGAAGCATTGAGCAAGCAGTTCCCGGCCGACTTCATCAGCGAGGCCATCGACCAAACCCGCGGCTGGTTCTACAGTCTTTTGGCGATCAGCACGCTGTTGTTCGGTCCTGAAGACGATAAACAATCGACGGCGACTTCCGAGGCATTCAAGACCGACGACACGCCCAAGGTGGGCTTTCCGCACCCCTTCAAGAACTGCATCGTGCTCGGCTTGATGCTGGGTGAAGACGGCCAAAAGATGTCCAAGAGCAAGCGGAATTACCGCGAGCCTCAAGAGATTTTCGATCGTTACGGAGCCGATGCGCTGCGGTGGTATTTCTATGCCAACCAGGCGCCGTGGACGTCGATTCGTTACAACGAACAAGCGATTCGCGAAAGCGTTCCGGAATTCCTGTTGCGGCTTTGGAACGTGTATAGCTTCTTCGTGATCTATGCCAACATCGACGGCTTCGATCCGGCGAACTCGATCACCGGGAACGCCCTGCAATTGACTCCCGAAAATCTCGCCCAAGGGGAGGGCTATCGACCGATCGATCAACGCAGCGAGCTGGATCGGTGGATTCTCAGCGAGCTTCACGCCACGACGGAAGGCGTCATCTCCGACATGGACCGGTTCGACAGTTTTCCCGCGTGCCGGAAGCTTTCCGAGTTCGTCGATGCCTTGTCGAACTGGTACGTGCGCCGCAGTCGCGACCGGTTTTGGGCGGGCGAAAAAACGCAGGACAAGCAAGACGCTTACTGGACGCTGTACGAATGCTTGATCACCACGACCAAATTGATCGCACCGTTCGTGCCGTTCATCGCCGAGCGATTGTGGCAAGATCTGGCGGTTTCGGTGTTCGGTGAGCGAGTCGTCGAGAGCGTGCACTTGTGTGACTATCCCTCGGCGAAACCGGAGTTGATCGATCAAGAGCTGTCGGCGAACATGGCCGACGTGCGCGAACTGGTATCGTTGGGGCGTGCCGCCCGCATGAGCGCCAAGCTCAAGGTCCGTCAACCTTTGGCCTGTGTCGAGGTCGTACCGGCCCGAGCCGAAAGCAAGAAATGGCTGTCGGACCATGCCGAGTTGATCTGCGAAGAGCTGAACGTCAAGAAGCTCGAATTCCTCGACAATGCCGACGCGTACATCGATTACACGGTCGTACCGAACTTCAAGCGACTCGGCCCGCGTTTGGGTAAGAAGATGCCCGTCGTCAAGCGATTGCTCGGAGAAGCCGACGGGGCCTCGCTGTTGACGCAACTGGAATCGGCCGGCAAGATCACCCTTGAAGTCGAGGGCGAAACGATCGAACTCGACAACGAGGACATCCAAGTACGCCTGAACGCCAAAGAAGGTTGGACGGCTGCTCAAGGGAAAATCGGCGTCGTGATCTTGAATACCGAGCTGTCCGACGAGTTGTTGGCCGAAGGGCGTGCCCGCGATATCGTGCACTTGATCCAAGGGCGACGCAAAGATCTCGGTTGCGAGTTCACCGATCGCATTCGCGTCGGTCTGGTAAGCGACTCACCGGCGATCAACGCGGCGGTCGAGGGATTCCGCGAATACATCGCGAGCGAAACCTTGGCGACCGAGATTCAGTCCGCTCCCTTGGCCGAAACGGAACCATTCGAGGCCAAGGTTGCCGGAGAACCCTTGACGATTTACGTGGCGGTCCACCAGAATGCGCGTAATTGAGCCGCTGCGCGTGCGCAATTCGACGTCGAAACTCGATCCATCACCTATCAATCGACGGGCGATTCCATGGACATCATCGGCGGAAAACCGGGCAAGATGCCGGTTGCCGTGCTCATCTCGGGCACCGGTCGAACGCTCAAAGAGTTGATTCACCGCGTTCACCGCAACACGCTGCCCCTCGACATTCGGGTCGTTATCTCCAGTACGCCCAATGCCAAGGGGTTGCAGTACGCCGAAATCCATAACCTGCCGATCGAGGTGATCGAACGCAAAGACTTCGAATCCGACAAAGAGTTCAGCGAAGCTCTGTTTTCCGTTTGTCGGCGTTATGAAGTCGAGTTGGTCGTGCTCGCGGGCTTCATTCGCAAGCTCGACGTGCCGGAAGACTTCCGAAACCGCGTGATCAACACTCACCCGTCTCTCGCGCCGGCCTTTTGCGGGAAAAACTACTACGGCAACCACGTGCACGAGGCCGTTCTCGACTCGGGCGTGAAGGTCACCGGGTGCACGGTATACTTCTTGGACAATACGTACGACACCGGTCCCGTGATCAGCCAACACGCCGTTCCGGTGCATGACGACGACACGCTCGACACGCTGGAGCCTCGCGTCTTTGCGGTCGAGTGTGACGCGTTTGCCGAGGCGCTCGCCCGCATCGCCGAAAAAGGCGTCACGGTTGAGGGACGCAAAGTCCAATTCCGCGACTAACCCCCTTCCAGAGGGAATAGCAGAGGCGATTTTGTGCTATGTTTTCCTAAGCCCCGGTATCGGGGCGTTTTTGTTGGCCACGCAACAAACTCACCTTCCCGGCAACCAACATCATGCATAGGTCGGAATCCCTGCCTTCGTCGGCGATAGGAAGAACGCCCCGGCAGGGAACCGTCTTGTGGATCGGTTGGTTCGAAACAAGTCACGGGAGGTGAACCGGTGGAACCGCTCGTGTTCGAACCTTATCTTCGCCCTCAGATTTGGGGCGGTCGGAGGCTGGCAACCGTTCTGAACAAGCCGCTACCTCAAGATGGAAAGTATGGGGAGTCTTGGGAGATTAGTGCCCATCCACACGCGGTGACGACCGTCGCCGTCGGCCCCCACGCGGGAACATCCCTTACGGATCTCTGGCAGACGCACGGCGCCGACTTGTGGCCGTCCGATTCGCCGCGGCCGCCGAAGTTTCCGTGGCTCGTCAAATACCTGGACTGCGATGCGTTGCTATCCGTCCAGGTTCATCCCGACGATGAGGTCGCCGCGAAGCTGTTAGGTGATGAATCGGGCAAGACGGAAGCGTGGGTCGTTTTGGCTGCGGAACCGGACGCCGAGCTTTATCTCGGTCTACACGAAGGTGTCACAGAAGCCGACCTCCGCCGACACCTCGAAACAGGAACCGTCGACACACTCTTACACAAGATCACGCCGAAGCCGGGTGACTGTGTACTGATCGAGGCTGGCACCGTTCATACCGCCGGCAAAGGCGTGTTGCTGGCCGAGGTTCAGCAATCGAGCGACGCCACCTTCCGATTGTTCGATTGGAACCGCACCGGTCCCGACGGAAAACCGCGAGAATTGCACATCGAGCAAGCGATCGCGTCGATCGATTGGAACCGCGGTCCCGTAAACCCGGTCGTTCCGACGCCACATTCAGCGATGCTCGACGGAATCGCCGGTGAGCACTTGGCCGCATGCAAGTACTTCCGGCTCGATCGCTTCACCTTGCGAAACGCCTGGGACATCGAGACGCCCAGCGGCATGGAAGTTTGGATGGTCCTTGCCGGTGTCGCCGATCTATCGGCGGACGATTTCCGGCACCGCCTCCAGCGAGGTCGATCGGTCCTGATCCCGGCGTCGTGTCCGCCGTACCGCTGGGAGCCGGTTGAAAGCCCGACGGTTCTGCTTCGGTGCTCTGCGAAATAAACACGACCGCGGCGGGTTTGCTCGCCCACCGCGGTCGTTTTTTGTCGCCGGTCATCAACTATCGGTCCGAGTAGACTTGCGTGCTTTCCTCTTTTGTCACCGGCACG
>CAYVVR010000244.1:0-1492 GCA_964454655.1 uncultured Planctomycetaceae bacterium
ACCTCGTCGTCGATTTCGGCCGGGTGGTTGATGTGTACCGCCACGAAACAGGCCAGCCGCGTGCTCCGCAACACGCGAATCAGCTCGGAAGTGACACGCGACGGGATGACGATCGGCATTCGGGTGTGGATGCGAATTCGACGCAAGTGCCCGATTTGCGAGGCGTTGTGAAAGATGTCGGCCAGACCGGCATCGTCGATCATCAGCGGTTCGCCGCCGCTTAGGATGATCTCGTGAATCGACGGATCGTCGGCCGCCGCCACCAACGGAGAGGGGGGCGTTCCCCCGCGACGAACGGCGTCGATCGGCGACGGCGAGGGGGTGAAGTGCCGCCGGAAGCAATAGCGGCAATGGACGGGACAGCCCCGAGTTAGTACGATGAGGGATCGGTTTCGGTACTTTTGCAGTACCCCGGGCGACCGGCATGCCTCGCGTTCACCCAACGGGTCGGCGGAATAGCCCTCGACCGGTTCGGTTTCGGCGGGTACCGGTAGAACCTGACGCAACAACGGATCGTTCGGATCGCCGGGCCGCATCCTCTTCAGGAACGGGCGAGGGACAAGCGTCCGAAAGTTGCGCTCGGCACGACGAGCCGCCTCGGCGACGGCTGTCGGCAAGCGGAGTTCCCGGCACAAGACCGCCGGATCGGTGATCGCGGCGGCCAGTTCGCGTTTCCAGCGCGGCAAGCGCGACGCGTCGTGTTCGGCGACGTTTCGATCACACGCGGTTGTAGGGATGAACGATCGCATCGGCGGGGACTTTCCTGCCTCCAAGTGTGTATCGTAAGATTCCGATCCATCATAGGCGGAACCGCCCCGGGCGAACACCGAGACCGTCGTACGAATCGAGAAACGGGCGTTGGGACGGGCGAGATCGCCGCGTATCCCCGCAAGGGACAAAGTCGAAACCCATCAGGAAACAAAGGAACCGTTCAGTCGTGGCCACCTACAACACCAGCGAATTCCGGAAGGGACTCAAGGTCCAGCTCGACGGCGAACCGTACTTGATGATCGAGTGCAATTTCGTCAAGCCGGGAAAGGGGCAGGCGTTGTACAAGTGCAAACTGAAAAACCTCATCCGGCAGACGGTGATCGACCGCACGTACAAAAGCGGCGACAGCATCGAAGCGGCCGACGTCGAGGAAATCGACGCCCAGTACCTGTACCGTCAAGGCGACACGTTCGTCTTCATGGACAACAACACCTACGAGCAATACGAGTTGGCCAAAGACCAGGTGGACGACGCCTGGAAATACCTCAAAGAGGGCATGGTGTGCTCGATGGTGTTGTTCAACGGGAATCCGATCTCGGTGACGCCGCCGAATCACGTCGTCCTGAAGGTCGACTACTGCGAGCCCGGGGCGAAAGGGAACACGGCGACGAATGTGACCAAGCCCTGCACGGTCGAGACCGGCGCCGAGATCCTCGTGCCCGCGTTCATCAACATCGGCGACCTGATCAAAGTCGACACCCGCAACGGCGACTACATCGAA
>CAYVVR010000244.1:1502-6445 GCA_964454655.1 uncultured Planctomycetaceae bacterium
TCAAAGAGTAGCTTCGACGGCGCAGCCGGAAACGACGTTCGCATGACCGACGATTGGCGGCCTACCGCGAATTTGGAAATGCTTGCTCGCCGCGCCGAGTTGTTTCGCTCGGTGCGGCGATTCTTCGACGAACGGGGCTTTCTCGAAGTCGATACACCCTTGCTTTCGCACGATACGGTGATCGATCGCCATATCGATCCCTTTCGGGTGTACGACTGCGACGCATTACCGACGGAAGACGATCGCCCGCTCTTCTTGCAGACCTCTCCCGAGTTTGCCATGAAACGCCTGACGGCGGCCGGGGCGAGGGCGATCTATCAAATCACGCACGCCTTTCGACGCGGCGAATGCGGAGCACGGCACAATCCCGAATTTTCGATTCTCGAATGGTATCGGGTCGGCGATGATGCCGCCCGCGGTATGGCGCTTCTGAGCGATTTGGCCGAATTCTTGTTCGACCGAGGACCGGCCGAAATCGTGACGTACCGCGATGCCTTTCGGCGCTTTGCCGGTGTCGATCCTTTCGGGCAAGCTGGGAAGAGCAACGACGATCTGACCGAGGTGATTCGCAAACGGCGCATCGTGTTCCCCGACGGCTTCGACACGACCGATCGGGACGCCTTGCTGGATGTGTTGCTGGTCGAATGCGTGCAACCGAACCTGGGAATGTCGCGGCCGGTGATTTTGTGTGAGTATCCGGCATCGCAAGCCGCGTTGGCCGTCGTGCGCGAGGATGATCCGCCGGTGGCCGAGCGATTCGAGTTGTTCGTCGACGGTGTCGAATTGGCCAACGGCTACCACGAGCTGTGTGATCCGTCGGTGTTGCGAAGCCGACAGCGGGAGGCCGGTCGAGCCCGCATCGAAGACGGCAAACAGCCGTTGCCGGAAGAGAACCGACTGCTTGCCGCGATGGAAAGCGGTTTGCCGCCGTGTGCCGGCGTGGCGATGGGACTGGATCGCGTGCTCATGCTGCAAACGAAAGCGTCCGACATCCGCGAGGTCATGCCGTTTCCCTTCGACCGTGCCTAGCGGCGCACCGCGTTTTTGCGCAGAAAAACAGCCGCAGGAACATCGCCTGCGGCGTGAGGCGAGTGACCGAGAGGCCCGTATTCAATCGACGATCGTCCCGTCGACGGGGCTGCTGGCGGTCGCGTACAGCTTCTTGGGAATGCGCCCGGCAAGATAGGCCAAACGGCCCGACTCGGCGGCCAGCCGCATGGCGCGGGCCATACGCAGCGGATCTTTGGCGTGCGCGATACCGGTGTTCAGGAGCACCCCGTCGACGCCCAGTTCCATGGCGACGGTGACGTCGCTGGCCGTTCCCACGCCCGCATCGACGATCACCGGATAATCGGGATCGCCGTCCTTGAGGTACTCCAAACAAATCCGAATGTTGTTCGGGTTGAGAATCCCTTGGCCGGAACCGATCGGGCTTCCGGCCGGCATGACGCTGGTGGCGCCCGCCTCTTTCAACCGGCGGGCCGTGATCGGATCGTCGGTGGTGTAGACGAGGACTTGGAAGCCGTCGGCGACCAGTTGTTCGGTCGCTTCCAGGGTGGCTACCGGGTCGGGAAGCAGCGTTTTCGTGTCGCCCAAGACCTCCAGCTTTACCCAGTCGGCTCCGGGGTTGCCCATTTGACGCAAAATCTCACGTCCCAGGCGTGCGACACGAACGGCGTCTTCGGCCGAGAAGCAACCGGCCGTATTGGGCAAAATCGTGTATCGCTTCGTATCGATGAAATCGAGCAGGTTCTTGCCTTCGGCGTCGATCAAACGCTCGCGACGCACGGCAACGGTAATGCACTCGGTGCCGGAAATATCCAGCGCCTGTTGCATCAACTCGTAGGTGGCGTACTTGCCCGTCCCCACGATCAATCGGCTGGAAAACTCGTGATTGCCGATGCGCAGGGGGCTATCGTCCGGAAGTGTAGACATAACGATATCATCCTCCACCGACCAAGGTGACGATTTCGATGCGGTCGCCTTCCGCCAAGGTCGTTTGCTCGTGTCGTTCTCGCGGAACGACTTCCAGATTATGCTCGACGGCGACGAACTTGTCGGCAAGCTTCAGTTCTTCCAGAAGTCGAGCGACCGTCGTGCCGACGGGCAGTTCGCGTTCTTCACCGTTCAAACGAACACGAATCGTCGAGGGCGACATAGCGTAGACCTGGTCGTGTTTTTGGGACCGTCGCCGGAGCGGAACGCTTGTCGCGAATTGCGTCGTGCCGCCGGCGACACCGTTGCAAACGTGTCGAGGGACGATTTCCTTCGACGATGTTCTCATTTTAGAGGTGCCGGTTCGGGGTGTCTATCAGCGCCCGACGAACGAGGATCACGACGCGATACCCTTTCGGCAAAAAAAGCCGTCGATCCTTCGCGGATCGACGGCGGATGGTTCATCGTCAGGTAAGAAGCCCCATCATTCGGGACGCAACACGACCGACGAGAATTGATCGGCGGCCCACAACGTCAGCGGCTGCGCGAAGGGACGATTCGCAGCGTGATTTTCGGGCGACCACGGGACGGCGTAGGCGAGCACAATCCCGGTGTTCGTTTCGGCGACGTAGACGACCGATCGCCCGGGGCGTACCGAGCCCGCAGCGCCGCGGCGCAAGTCGGCATATCCGGTCACCATCACGTAGTGGGGCGTTTTGGGGAGCTGGATTTCCGGGGTGGGTTGTACGGCCGTATTGCGTCGTCCCGCGTTCGCTGCGCGGATCTGGGTATTTTTCATCTGGATGACACTGGTCAAATCTTGAAGCACGTTGGCGTTGTAGAGGGTCTGAAAGTCTCGCGTTTGGTTCGAGACGACCGCCCCTCGCAATTGACCGGTGAGGAAATCGAGAAAGAAGAACGCCTCGGTATTTTCGTCGACCGGTCCGGTGGCGATGGCGAAGTTTTCGCCGCCGTCGGTGGCGACCGCGTGGATCGGCGTTTCGGGCCAAAAGCGGCCGCCGGCCCAACCGATCATCAGGCCGAGCACGAGCAAAAGGCCGCGACCGGTCCAGGGATGTCTCCAGCTCATCGGTTACCTCCTCAGTTGTCCGCTGCGTCACAAAAAGATGGAAAGGCGAACTCGCATGCGAGCCCGTCTGGGGTTCGGTGCAGAGCTGCCGATGATTTTAGCCGGTTTTCGTCTCTGTTCCCATAACAATTCGACGGTCGTTCGATCGCCGAAGTTCCCGAGGCGTGCCCCCTCGGTGGAAGGGGTGAGGGCACGGCCGAGGTTGTTCGACCTTGCGGCGGTGCGGACTTCGGCGACGTGCGGAGCGTCGGCTACTTGCAAACCGAGGCGAAATCGTTATAAACGCCGTCGGTAGGGTGTCGGAAATCGGCGTCGGCCGCGGGAATAGCTTCGTTTTCCCATCCCCGATAGCCCTCGGTTGCTCCGGAACGCATGAGGTCCGGGGCCCAGCGGGGGTTTGACGAGCCGACAAGCTGGTCGCAAAGTTTGCTTCATTGCTTACAAAGGAGTTGGTTATGCAAACGATCAATGTGGCGCTGATCGGTCAAGGCTTCATGGGACGTTCGCACTCGAACGCCTGGGGCCAGGTGAACAAGTTCTTCAAGCCGCCCATCAAGCCGGTCATGCACACGGTCTTCGGCCAACCCGAAGAAAATCCCGAGGCCTTTGCGGCCAACTGGGGCTGGCAAAACGCGTCGACCGATTGGGAAGCCCTGGTCAAGTCCGACGAGATCGGCTTGGTCGACATCGTGACGCCGAACTACATGCATGCTCCCGTGGCTCGAGCGGCGATCGCGGCCGGAAAGCACGTCTCCTGCGAGAAGCCGATCGCCGGGACGCTCGCCGATGCCCGCGAAATGGTCGAGGCCGCCAAGAAAGCGAACGTCAAAACGTTCGTGTGGTTCAACTACCGCCGTTGCCCGGCCGTCGCCTTGGCGCATCAATTGGTGAAGGAAGGGGCCTTGGGTGAGATTCGCCACGTGCGGGCGGCGTATCTCCAGGACTGGGCCGACGAGAACGTGCCCTTGCTGTGGCGGTTCGACAAGAACCTGGCCGGGTCGGGGGCGCACGGCGACTTGAACGCCCACATCATCGACATGACCCGCTTCGTAACGGGCATGGAAATCACCGAGATCGCCGGGGCGATCGCCCACACGTTCATCAAGGAACGCACGTTGCCGACCGGCGTGGCCACCGGTGGTATCGCCGAGGGGCGTCAAGGTGCCGGCGGCAAGGGCGAGGTGACCGTCGACGACACCGTTTTGTTCCTGGCTCGGTTCTCCAACGGTGCCGTCGCCAGCTACGAAGCCGCCCGTCAGGCGACCGGAAACCAGAACCGCAACATGTTCGAAATCAACGGTACCAAGGGTGCCTTGAAGTTCGACTTCGAGCGGATGAACGAGTTGTGGTTCTACGATGCGACGGTCCGCCGCGCCGTCCAAGGGTGGACGAACATCATGGTCACCCACGGTGCCGATCATCCGTACGTGGCGAACTGGTGGCCCGACGCGCACATCATCGGTTACGAGCACGGCTTCACCAACCAGGCCTACGACATGATGAAGGCCATCGCCGGTGAAGAGCCCACCGTTCCGTTGCCCGACTTCGAAGATGCTTACCAGACGCAGCGTGTGCTCGAAGCGGCCCTGATTTCGGCCGAGGAACGCCGTCCGGTGAACATGGACGAGGTCAAGTAACACTCCGGGGCAAGCCCGATCGAGGTTCGGCCGGGCGACGTATGTCCGAAAAAGAACGTGCCGCATGACGGGCTTTCTTTCGCCTGCATGCGGCACGGCTGTTTCTTGGGCCGAGCTATGGGCGGGACTCGACGACTTTTCCCTTTTGGGGCAGCGTCAGTCGCTCCGTCGATTGGCCAGCATCAGGTAGTACACCAGCGTCAAGATGGCCTGGAGTGTCGCGGCGACGTAGGTCAATGCGGCGGCGTTCAACACGCGATTCACGTACACCATGTCGCTCG
>CAYVVR010000245.1:0-6432 GCA_964454655.1 uncultured Planctomycetaceae bacterium
ACGTTCAGCGCTTTACCGAAAAACCTGGCAGCGTCGAGGCCGCGGCATTCCTGGAGACCGGCCAGTACGACTGGAACGCTGGCATGTTCATCGTCCGCGCCGGGGTACTGCGCGATGCATTCGAACGCCACGCGCCGAACATCTGGACACCGCTGGCAACCAGCCCGGATGAGATGACCTACAGTGCACTGCCGCGAATCAGTTTCGACTACGCAATCATGGAAAAGGCATCAAACGTCCTCGCCGTCCGCGCCGATTTCCATTGGGATGATCTGGGTGACTGGAACGCACTGGCGCGGCTCAAAGGAGACGGTCACATCGGCCCCGGAGTGGTGCTCAGAATCGATTCAGGCGATAATATCGTCTTTACGGACAACCCGAATGAAACCGTGGCTTTGATCGGCATCCGCGACTGTGTGATCGTCCGCAGTGGTACAAAGACACTGATCGTCCCCAGGCGAAGAACGGGTGAGATCAAGGCGTTGCTCGGTCAACAGCACTGAGTACGCGCCCGCAAAAAACCTCGCGGCCGATGCAACCAAGGCATCCGCTGCGCCATCAGACAGGTAGAAAAAGATGCTGGAGCAATACAGACAGGCCCTGCGTGCGCGACGATTCGTCGCAATGCTGTCTTTTGTTGCAATGGTCGTCCTGCTTGTCGTTGTTCATCGATCTCGCCAGCAGGTGTCGTATATTACATACGCGTTCGAGCTTGGAAATTCAAACAAGATCAGTCCAGCCGAGCTGGCAACCCACATCAGAGCAATGATCGATGCTCGAGCGGTATTCGCCGCCACGACTGGCCGGCGCGACCGCGGGCGCGTCGAGGTACGCGTCCTCACACCGCGCTCGGGGAGAATCATCGTACTCAGTGCCGAAGACGACGGTTCAGGCCAAGGTCGGAAAGCGATCGAACTCATCGCTTCCGAAACGTCGAAATGGTTGGACGATGCAAACGAGGCGACGCTTTCCGAACTCGCGGTCGATATCAAACGGGCGGAAAGCGAACGCAACCAGTTCATGAGCGAAATATCCGCGCTGACCGACTTGCGCCAACAGGCCCTCAGCCGCATCAAGCAGCTCGAGGAGCAGGCGCAACGGCTATCCGGCAGCAATCGCAAGGCAGGTTCTGACGGACTTGCTCTGGCCACGAACCTTCAGGTCGCACAGCTCAACAGTGACGCACTGGCCTACAAAGTCGAGTACCTGACCCGCATTGAAGAGCGGCTGTCGACGGCTCGTGTTGCACTTGATACCGCAACCGCGAAGCTCGCTGCGGCCGTCGCGAAACGCGACACATTTCGCCCTGCAAGGCGCCTCTTCGGACCCGACACGGAAGCAGGACGAGGGTTTGGAATCATGAGCTGGGCCATCCTGCTGAGCGGCAGCCTGTTTCTGTGTTTTGTCCTGGTCCCTCTCCTGACATCGCGAACGACAAGCCAGGGCAACAAGAACACCTGACCCGGTCTGTGAAACTGGAGCGGAAGCACTTGCAAATGATGTCCAGATGGTTCACAGGGCTGATCAGCAAGGTCACCTGCGATTGCCTCCCCTGGTTCGCGATTCTGGTCAGCCTGGCCACCACGTCGGCCTTTGCTGCATCACCGTTCGTGGCCGCATTCGATCAGTTGACGCAACACAATCCGGGGTACTGCCTCACCTGGCAACGTTCCGATAACGGAGCGGGTCTGTTCACGAA
This sequence comes from uncultured Planctomycetaceae bacterium, assembly GCA_964454655.1. Lineage (GTDB taxonomy): Bacteria > Planctomycetota > Planctomycetia > Pirellulales > Thermoguttaceae > CAYVVR01. The sequence continues at coordinate 1,700 of CAYVVR010000245.1, forward strand.
TGGTGATTCATACATTGTGGAATCCTACATCCGCATGTACGAACTGACGAGAAATCGAACATACATCGACCGGGCGCTCGCGCTGGCGGACTGCATCGTTTCGCGGCGGGGATGGCTGTACGGGAGGTTCGAGGACGAGCGTTACAAGTATGTGTGGCCGAACCGTCCCGGGTACGCCACTGTCGAAACCAGTGCAACCGTTTACGGGACAGGCATGATCGCACGAAGCCTCGTCGGCATCGCTGCGGCTATCGCCGCGCACGATGAACTTGCAGCTCAACCGACCTATCTAGATGCGGCGCGCAGACTGCTGAACGTGACGCTCGACGCAATCGAGGCACATCAGGATGCCTGGCGGATGCCACTACCCCAAAGGTCCGAGTCGGCTCCACCATCAGCATCCACGCCCGCCGGTGGATACGTTTACCTGCCCGGAGATGCGCTGCCTGATAAAGAACGTCCGCGCGACAACCGTGGGCGATTCCCTCCTTTGCTGTGGTACTGCGGCGTCCCGCTACCGATCAACCAGACTGCTGCAATGGGGCGCGCGATTGCTGTCGCCGCGCATGTAATCCAGACACGACCGGACTGGATACAGGAGGACAGAGGGGATCCTGACAGCGTCCTCGAAGGGCTGCTGCAGAAACTGCGCGCGATCGCGGCCTTCGTGAATGAAGATCTGGTCGAGGACGGAGAAGTCGCATATTGGCACTATTGGTCGCGTTTCTATCGCACAAACAACGATCACACCGCACTGCGGCTTGGATCGGGCGCATACAGCGAACAGGATGCATGTAGTGGCCGGAACGACACCGCTCGTGTAATTCAGATACGACCCGATGACCTCTCGCATGGATACCTCGTTGCCTCATTCATGCTCGACGCCCGCTCCGTTGATCCCACGCTCTTCAGCGCCAATACTCTTATGCACATCGCGCGCCTGCTCCCCGACAGGATCGACGCGGGTTACGACATTCGCGCCGATACGGGCGCGGTTCGAGATCTGCTGAGCGGCATTCCGGACCTGCCGAAGGAGCAATCGTACAATCGCTACCGGTCGGTCATCGGTCTCTGGCTGGTGCTGGCGGACTACGATCCGGCGATCTATCACATCGCGTTTCGCGCGCACTATCCGGAATTGCGGTCGTTGCCGGGCTGGACTGCCGGGCACGCCGCGGCGAATCCTGATCAGCCCGGTTGGGTTCGCCTCGCAATCGCGAATTTTGCGTATGTTGCATCGGCGGTCACAAAGCAGACGCCGACGTGGTGGGTGTCGGCACCCGTTACCCATCTTTCGACTGCATCCGGCTCGCCTTTGGCCAGATTCAGAACAGGTGTGGCAGGAGCAGGCGACGGCCAACACATCACCATTGCCGTCAAAAAACGGTGGCGGCCTCGACAAACCGTCCTGATCGATTTGTCGCCGACGTCAGACACTACGGCGCCTGAATACCGAACAATTCACCAGCGCCGATATGCCATTGTGCCCGGGCGTACATTGATCGCTGACTTGGACTGCGATGGCAGCGAAGACATGCTCGTGGTGCATCGCGGGGCTTTCGAACTGTTTTCGCACCTGGAAACGGATCCAGTACGACAGAAGATGCCCTTCCCGCAAGACACGCGCTTGTCGCGCAACCCGGAGCTTGTGACCGTACGGCGTGCCGCTAACACCGGTTGCGCCTGGACAGCAGTGATTCGTGATCCCGAAATACACCGGCTCTTCGAAGTGAATGTCCCTCGCTGGACCGCCGGCTCCCGGAACGCGACACCCGTAGACCAGGAACCACCTCTTGTGGAGGCCCGTCCGCTGTCGTTGCCAGCGCGCTGCCCCGATTTTGAACGGCGTGATGTGTCGCTATTATTGTCGGATGCCGATAACGAGATATATGGCGCATATTATGCGCGATCGGGACCCCACAAAGGTCTTGTCATCGTCGATCGCATGTGTGCGGCGTTCATCATTGGATCTGGCGGCGGTGTTTGTCCTGCGTTTGGCAAACGACGAACGTGCGAACAGGAAATACGCAGTCAAAACATCCCGCCGACAATCATACACGGTGCCGCCGAGCATACGCGCCTGTTGTTTGTCGAAGAACTCCCTGACGGGCTCTGGATACGGACACGACAGGCTGTTAACGGATGGTAGGCTCGGTTACCGGCACGCTTGGCGCAGTTTTCTGGACCGGCTACATCGTCATGCCAGTGCTCGCCCTGGTACTGTTGGCCCGGGCGAATGTACTGAGAAATGGCCCCGGACTTGTAACCATCGTCTTCGCCTACTACTGGTTGATCGCTTTTTTTGGTTACGGACTATTGTTCATTGGCTGGTCGGAATATCGCGCCACAATGGGCGTAGTCGATCCACTACTGATCGCGCAATGCATGGGGCTGTCCGGCCTGTCGCTAATACTCATGGCGCTCGGCGTACTCGCGAGTTCTCGACTTCAGCAAAATCGTGCAGTGCCCTCCCCGGCTACGGCCCGGCCCTTGAACCGTACCCAGCTCCGCATTATCGGTGCCATGTTCGTCGCAATTGCTGTGATGACGGCAGTCTATATTGCCGCAGTTCCCGAAATTGCGCTTGTGGTGCTGCTCAAGGGCGGCGATGCGGCCGCCGCGCGCTCGGCGATGACCAACGCATTTCATGGACCATTACCCTTCCACTATTTCCAACTGGCCTTTCAGAGTGTTGCCGCATTTTGCGTCTACATACTCGTCCGCCATGCGCTCGTTCGCCGCGGTGCTTCGACATGGCTGGCGGTTTCCGCGGTGGCGGCTGCGGTATTCGCCATCAATGTCCTGGATCTGCAAAAGGCGCCGTCTGTCTGGCTGGCCACCGGTATTGCCCTGACCATATTGTTCTCGATCAGCCGAAAAAAGCAATTTGTGGTTGCGCTGATCGGTGTGCCGCTAATTCTCCTGCTTGCATTTGGAATCGTCGCCATCGTGATTGGGACATCTGGACGGACGGCTGGAGATATTGCCCGCACGCTCTTCGACCGTCTACTGGTCGGCGGGATCACGCCGGCCTACTTTTATCTGGACATCGTCCCCACCGCCGTACCGTTTCTCGATGGCAGCACGCTGCCCAATCCTCGCGGTATCTTGCCCTGGGAACCATTTCCATATACACAGTTCTTCCATTCATATATGAACCCGCTCATGCACGAACGCGGCATCACCGGATCAGCACCGACCACCTTCTGGGCCGAGCTGTATGTAAATTTTGGGCTTGCCGGTATCGTAGTTGGCGCCCCTCTGGTTGGGTTCGTACTCGGGCTCGGGGAGCGGATCATCGACGAGTATGTGTCTCCGTTGTTGCGGCCGGCCGTGCTGGCCTGGACGTCGCTCCATCTGATGAAACTCGCGGAATCCGGCATCAGCCGCTATCTGCTCGATGAGAAACTTGTCGTGATTGTCCTCTTGACGATTGCACTCATGCGCGCCGAACGCAGCTCCAGGGATTCGGTGCATCCCCCCGAACACCCGTTGCCACGATCACGACGTGTCATTCCTGCGTAACGTCGCAACACTGGCGTCAGGTACGGCGATCGCGCAGATCATCAATATCGCTGCGGTGCCGCTGCTTTCTCGCCTCTACGGACCGGAATCATTCGGTGATCAGGCGATTTACCTCTCGGCAACAACCGTGCTTCTGGTCCTCTATACCGGTGGATACGAACATGCTGTCATTGCCGAGGAAAGTGCCGCGGACGCCTGGAAACTCCTGCGCACGGTTGCACGCCTGTCACTGCTGGTGACTGCGACCATCGCGGTAGCCGTACCTCTGCTATCTGCAATCCGCGCATGGCCGTGGTTTTCCGAACAGGCCGACATTTTTATGGCGGCCGCCATTGGCGCAGCGGTTCTCGCCGGTAATCAGCTCTGTTACTTTTGGGTCAATCGCAACCAGGGATATACCCAGCTCGCGCGATCGAGGCTGATCTCTGCGCTCGGCATCAACGCGGCCTGCGCTGCGGCATGGTTCGCGGGGCTGGCTAATGGCTGGGGGCTGGTCGTTGGCCACCTTCTGGGTTCGATTCTTGTGCTGCTGTACCTGGCAGCCGTCTCGCTCCGATTCAGACATTCGGTCGTCGATGTTGAAACCACAACGACCGCACGCAGTCTGCTCCAACGCTATTCCGTGTATCCGAAATACCTGATTCCCTCCTCATTTCTGGATCGACTGTCAAGCCAGCTTCATATCTTCATGTTGTCCGCGTTCTGGGGAAACACCGCGGCGGGACACATCGGGATGTACCGTCGTGTCGCCGGACTTCCGTCGTCCCTGATTGGACGTGCTGTCGGCGATGTCTTCCGGCAACGAGCCGCCGCTGCATTTCAGGATACCGGCGAATGCGCCACGCTTTTTCGACGGACGACATTGGCCATGGCTGCCGTCGCTGTGCTACCGGCGCTCGCCCTGTTGGCTGCCGGACCCGATCTCTTCGCACTGGTCCTCGGCGAACAATGGAGAGAAGCTGGCGTCTACGCACGCCTGTTGGCGCCGATGTTCTTCCTGTCCCTCGTTGTCAGCCCGCTGAGCACGATCATCTACCTCCGACAAGCCACAAAAATCGACCTGTACATTCAGATCTTTTTGCTCGGATCCATTTCGATCGGGCTGTTTACCGCCCGGGAACTGGGCGGTTCGCACCTCGCGATCGCAGTGTTCGGATTGATATACTGTGTCAAATACGTCATCGAATTCCTCGTGTCGAGACGACTCG